>NZ_JBSFUU010000120.1:0-20592 GCF_053591955.1 Streptomyces sp. NPDC002845
AAGCCTCAAGGTCGACCGACGCACCTACAAAGCCACCCTCAGCATCAACATCTTGACGCCGACGATCAGCCCGTAACTTCACGGCCTTGCCCTTTAGCAGGATCTCTGCCACAACTGTCGTAGCAGCTACGCGTGTTGACAGGAAGTGTCCATGCCAAGACTTTCCGCCACCCACCCGGACCTATGCGCTGTGTTCGCCGCGAGTTCGATTTCAGTCTCGTGACAGAAACATGACAAACCCTCAACTCTCTTGAGCTATGCGCCCAGATCAACCAGTCTGCTGTGCGACCGGTAGCGGAACGCAACGTTCCCGGTTGTGCGTGCCATCACGCACGCACCCCCACAGACGCGCACCCCACCCAGGAGCGCGCCGCCTATGAGGAGGACTCCCTCGTAATGGCACAGCTGCGTACCAAGAAGATCCGGATCGCCGCCATCACCACCGTGACAGCGGCCGCCCTGCTGGGCGGGCTCATGGCACTCCCCGCTCAGGCCGCACCGGCCGAGGGTGTGGTGCTCCGGGCCGATTCCCCCACCGCGATCAAGGGCAGCTACATCGTCACGCTCAAGAAGGGCGCGGGCTTCAAGGCCGCGTCGAGCGTGGGCAAGAGCCTCATCAACGAGTACGGCGGCACGGTCGAGAAGACCTTCAAGGCCGCGCTGAACGGCTACACGGCCGAACTCTCCGAGACCGAGGCGAAGAGACTGGCGGCGGACCCGGCGGTCGCCTCCGTCGAGCAGAACCAGAGGGTCCAGCTGGCCGCGACGCAGACCAACGCCCCCTGGGGCCTGGACCGCATCGACCAGGCGTCGCTGCCGCTCTCCAGCACGTACACCTACCCGGACTCGGCCGGCAGCGGGGTGACGGTGTACGTCATCGACACCGGCGTCCGTATCTCGCACTCCCAGATCAGCGGTCGCGCCTTCAACGGCTACGACGCCGTCGACGGTGACAACGTCGCCCAGGACGGCAACGGTCACGGTACCCATGTGGCCACCACCATCGCGGGCTCGACCTACGGTGTCGCCAAGTCGGCGAGGGTCGTGGGCGTCCGGGTGCTGAACAACAGCGGCTCGGGCACCTACGCGGGCGTGATCGCGGGCATCGACTGGGTGACCGCGAACCACAGCGGCCCCTCCGTCGCCAACATGTCACTCGGCGGCGGCGCCTCCACCGCCGTCGACACGGCCGTGCGCAACTCCATCGCCAGCGGCGTGACCTACGCGATCGCGGCGGGCAACAGCGGCGCCAACGCCTCCTCGTACTCCCCGGCCCGGGTCACCGAGGCGATCACGGTCGGGGCCACGAG
Source organism: Streptomyces sp. NPDC002845 (assembly GCF_053591955.1). Classification (NCBI taxonomy): domain Bacteria; kingdom Bacillati; phylum Actinomycetota; class Actinomycetes; order Kitasatosporales; family Streptomycetaceae; genus Streptomyces; species Streptomyces sp. NPDC002845. Next base: position 1,311 of record NZ_JBSFUU010000120.1, read on the forward strand.
CAGCACGGACGCCAAGGCGAGCTGGTCCAACTACGGCTCGGTCCTGGACATCTTCGCCCCGGGCGTCTCGATCACGGCGGGCTGGCACACCAGCGACACCGCGACCAACACCATCTCGGGCACCTCGATGGCCGCCCCGCATGTCGCGGGCGCCGCGGCGGTCTACCTGGCGGGCCACACCTCGTCCACCCCGGCCCAGGTCGCCTCGGCCCTGACGAGCGGCGCCACCACCGGAGCGGTCTCCAGCCCGGGCAGCGGTTCCCCGAACCGGCTCCTGAGGCTCGTCCCGTAACTCCCGCACCATCGGCGGCTCGCCCGCCGAAGCACCAACCTGCTTGATTCGAAAGGGAGTTCCCCGGAAGCGGCCTGGCGCTTCCGGGGATTCCCCGTATACGGGGGCTCCTCCCTGTGCGGGGGCGTCACGATGCGCGTACGTCCGCGCTCCGCATCTTGACTCCCCGGCGCCCACTGCGCGACATTGAAGCCCGGCATCCGGCGCTTCGGGGGGCAAAGTCGCCAATGCAGACCTTACGCATCAAGCCACGTAACACGGGACCTTCGCCGGGCCGGGAGCGGAAGAAGAAGGACCTGTCGGCCGCGCTCATGGGTGCGGCGTGCGCCGTCGCGGGGGTGGGCGCGCTGCTCGCTCTCACCGACACACCGTCGCCGCTGCGCGGCCCGTTCACGCTGTTCTTCCTGCTCGCCGCGCCCGGAGCCGCCCTCGGGGCCGCGCTGCGCGGACTGGCGCCGTTCGGCCGCGTCGTGACGTCCGTCGCGGGAGCGGTGGCGGTCAACCTTCTTGTCGCACAAGGTCTGCTGGCCACCCACCAGTGGTCGGTGCGCGGCGGTGTCGTGGCCGTCACCCTGCTCAGCTCCCTCGTTCTCCTGCTGGTTCTGGTACGGCGCCCGCGCGACCGTACGGAGAGAAGGCGAACCCTCTGACGTGGACATCAGTGTGTACCGCCCCGGCGAGCTGACGGCCGCCGACCGGGCGGCGTGGACCGCCCTGCAGTCCAAGTCCCCTCTCGGCTCCGGCCCCGAGCCTGCGAACCCGTTCCTGGCGCCGGAGTTCACCCTCGCGGTGGGCCGCTGCCGGCGCGGGGTGCGGATCGCGGTCGTCCGGGAGGGCGGCGAACCGGTGGCGTTCTTCCCGTTCCAGCGAACCGCCTCGGGCGTCGGCCGGGCCATCGGCCTCGGCGTCTCCGACTGCCAGGGCGTGGTGCACCGCCCGGACTTCGACTGGGACGCCCGTGAGCTGCTGCGGGCCTGCGGCCTCGCGGTGTGGGAGTTCGACCACCTGGCCCAGGGCCAGGCGCCGTTCGAGGCGCACGCCACCGGAACCTTCCCGTCCCCGGTCATGGACGTCGACCAGGGCTACGAGGCATATCTGAAGCAGCTGCGCGCCCGGTCGCCCAAGTTCACAAGGACCACGCTCGCCAAGGAACGCAAGCTGGGCCGGGACGCCGGCGAGGTGCGCTATGTGCACGACGAACGGGACCCGGCGGCGCTGCGCACGCTGATGGACTGGAAGTCCGCGCAGTACCGCAGGACCGGGCGCAGCGACCGTTTCGCACAGGCCTGGATCACCCAGCTGGTGCGCCAGCTCTTCCACAGCCGCTCCGAGTCGTTCGCGGGGCTCCTGTCCGTGCTGTACGCGGACGGCAAACCCGTCGCGGCGCACTTCGGGCTGCGTTCCGACCGGGTGCTGGCCTGCTGGTTCCCGGCGTACGACCCGGCGTACGCGAAGTACTCCCCGGGCCTGGTCATGCATCTGCGCATGGCGGAGGCGGCCGCCTCCGACGGCATCGCGTACCTCGATCTCGGCCGGGGCCAGAAGGACTACAAGGAGTCCCTGAAGACACGCGAACTCACCGTGTCCGAGGGGTGGGTGACGCGTCGCCACCCGGTGGCACTCGGCCACCGGGCGCGCCGCGCTCCCGTCCGGGCGCTGCGCAACACGGTGGTGGCGCGACCGGAACTGTTCGAACAAGCGGACAAAATACTCAAAAAGTTTGGAAGAATCCGTTCGGGACGTCAGGTAACGGACACAACAACAAAAATGTGAGGCCTCGCCATAGGTCTTGCCATACACGCTCATTCATCAATACCGTCATACATCCACCCGCATCGGTCCATCATCCAGCGGCTCCAAGGGGAGGGCTCGAGGACCGCGATGGTTCCGGCGCGGGGCGCGGTAGGGGGGTGCCGTGCTCGGTGATCGCACATTGCGCCGAGTCGTGCCGCGCGACCGGCTGTCGAGCCGCGACAGCCGGCCGGCTTTACCAGCTCATCAGGCATGCACGGAGAGCGATTTCGTCATGCCGGGGTGAGAACAACCCCCCTTTCGAACCGGACAAAGAGCCGGACCGCCCAGGGGCGGGCGGTCCACCGGACGAGAGGGACCAGACTCATGAGCTCAGTTCTGCGCCCGGCGATATCGGAGGCCTCGGGCGATGAGCCGTCCATGGCCGACGGCAAATACCGGCCCGTCTCCACCCACCTGGCGATCGCGCCTCCGGTGAGTGTGGTGATCCCCGCCATGAACGAGGCGGAGAATCTTCCGTACGTGTTCAAGACGCTGCCCGGCTGGATCCACGAAGTGGTGCTGGTCGACGGCAACTCCACCGACAACACCGTCGAGGTGGCCCGTGAGCTGTGGCCGGACGTGAAGGTCGTCCCGCAGCGCGGGAAGGGCAAGGGTGATGCCCTGATCACCGGGTTCGCGGCATGCACCGGCGACATCATCGTGATGGTCGACGCGGACGGCTCGGCCGACGGCCACGAGATCGTGTCGTATGTCTCCGCCCTCGTCTCGGGCGCCGACTTCGCCAAGGGTTCGCGGTTCGCCAACGGCGGCGGCACGGACGACATGACCCCCATCCGCAAGCTGGGCAACTGGGCGCTGTGCACGGCCGTCAACCGCAAGTTCGGCGCCCGCTACACCGATCTGTGCTACGGCTACAACGCGTTCTGGCGGTACTGCCTCGACAAGATCGACCTCGACTGCACCGGCTTCGAGGTGGAGACCCTGATGAACATCCGGGTGGTCAAGGCGGGGCTGAAGGTCCAGGAGATCCCGAGCCACGAGTATCTGCGCATCCACGGCATGAGCAATCTGCGGGCCGTGCGCGACGGGCTGCGGGTGCTCAGGGTGATCCTCAAGGAGCGCTCCAACCGGCGTGCCCTGCGCAGCCGTTCGCGCGCGACGATACTCAGCACGGGCCGGGGAGAGACGTCTTGAGCGAGCCGCGCGTCTCCGTCGTCGTCTGCGTCTACACCGAAGACCGCTGGGAGGACATCCTCGCGGCGGTCGCCTCGGTACGGACGCAGTCACGGCCGGCCCTGGAGACCCTGCTGGTCGTGGACCACAACCAGGACCTCCTGGACCGGCTGACCAGCCAGTACAAGGAGGTGGACAACGTTCGGGTGCTCGCCAACGCGGGCCCCCGCGGTCTGTCCGCGGGCCGCAACACCGGCATCGCCGCCTCGCACGGCGAGATCATCGCGTTCCTCGACGACGACGCCGTGGCCGAGCGGGACTGGCTGCGGTACTTCGTCGAGGGGTACGAGGACCCGCGGGTCATGGCCGTCGGCGGCCGTACGGTGCCCGTCTGGGCGTCGGGCCGCCGCCCGGCCTGGTTCCCCGAGGAGTTCGACTGGGTGGTGGGCTGCGCCTACAAGGGCCTGCCCGCCGGCCGCGCCCGGGTGCGCAACGTGCTCGGCGGCAACGCCTCCTTCCGCCGTACGGCGTTCGACGCGGCCGGCGGCTTCGCGACCGGCATCGGCCGCGACGGCGACAAACGGCCGCTGGGCTGCGAGGAGACGGAGCTGTGCATCCGCCTCAGCAACGCCCGGCCCGACGCGATCCTGCTGCTGGACGACCGCGCGGTGATCCACCACCGGGTGCCCGAGGTGCGCGAGCACTTCGGGTACTTCCGCACGCGCACCTACGCCGAGGGGCTGTCGAAGGCGCTGGTGGCCCGCAGTGTCGGCGCCGACAAGGGCCTTGAGTCGGAGCGCCGGTACACCACCCGGGTCCTGCCCGCCGGAGTGGCCCGCGGCCTGCGAGACGCGCTCCTCGGACGGCAGGGCGGGGCGGGCCGCGCGGGCGCGATCGTCGCCGGAGTGGTCACGGCCGCCGGGGGGTACGTTGTCGGGAGTGTCCGGGCACGCAGGGGTGGCGCGGTGTTCCAGGTCGGGGAGATCCCGGACGGTGACGAGCTGGGGTGTAAGAGCCTGTGTCCGGTCCCCGGCCGGATCAGCGCACGTCGTCATGGGGGTCCCCCCGCTCAAGCGCAGCCGAGAGTGGGGGAGCGTGCGATCGCAAGGCGCCGGAAGGTCCTCGTAGCGGAGCTACTAGGGCTAGGGCCTTTCGGCAAGGCGGCGAGCGTGCGTGCCAGGCGGCGGGCGCCCGGCACGGGACAGGACACAGGCTCCAAGGGGGATGCCGATGAGTGAACCCGCCGTGCCGATCCTCATGTACCACGCGGTCGCGACCGCGCCGGGCGACGCCACCCGGGCGCTCTCCGTGGCGCCCGAGGCGTTCGCGGAGCAGATGGCGCTGCTCGGGGACCTCCGCCTCACCCCGGTCAGCACGGCCGAACTGGCGGCCGGCTGGCGCTTCGGCCGCCCGCTCCCCGACCGCCCGGTGCTGATCACCTTCGACGACGGCTACGAGGGCGTGCACCGCCACGCCCTGCCCGTGCTCGCCAAGCACGGCTTCGCGGCCACGCTGTTCGTCTCGACCGGCTGGATCAGGGGCGCGTACGACAACGGCGGCGCCCTCGGCACCATGCTCGGCTGGGACCAGGTGCGCGAGCTGGCCGGGGCGGGCGTCGAGATCGGCGGCCACAGCCATACCCATCCGCAGCTCGACCAGCTCGACGACGACGCGCTCCGGTTCGAGGTGCGGCGCTGCGCGGAGATCGTCGCCGGTGAACTGAGCACCCGTCCCGCCTCGTTCGCGTACCCGTACGGCTACTCCAGCCGCCGGGTGCGCCGCGCGGTGCGCGAGGCGGGGTTCGCCCAGGCGCTCGCCGTCGGCAACGCGCTCGCCCGGCGCGGCCAGGGTCCGTACGCGCTGCGGCGGGTCACCGTGCGCCGCTCCACCGGGATCGAGGAGTTCGAGCGGCTCGTCGAGGGCCGCGCGATCGCCCGTAACTTCGCCGGGGACCGTGCCCTTACCAAGGGGTATGCCATGGTCCGACGAGCTCGACAGGTCCGGAAGGCCATCCGTTCCCGTGTCTGACACGACCACCGAGGCCCAGGCCGGCACCCCCACGGCCGCGGCGGCCGAGCAGCGGTCCGGCCGCCGGCTGCGGCTGCCCGGAATGGGCGGAGGACCAGGGGGAAACCAGCTGTTCCGCAACGCCTACGCCCTGATGCTGAACACCGGCATCTCGGCCGTGCTGGGGCTCGGCTTCTGGGTGGTCGCCGCCCGCTACTACACCGAGTCGTCGGTCGGCCAGGGCTCCGCCGCGATCGCCGCGATGAAGCTCCTCGCGGGCCTCACCTCGCTGGCGCTGACGGGCGCCCTGGCCCGCTTCATCCCGGTCGCGGGGCGCAGGACGGCCAAGCTGATCTTCCGTACGTACGCGGGCAGTTCGCTGGTCGTGGCGGTGGCCGCGGGGGTGTTCCTGCTGACGCTGGGCGTGTGGGGGCCGTCGTACCGCTTTCTGCAGAACCCCCTCCACGCGCTCTTCTTCGTGCTCGCGGTGGTCGCCTGGTCGGTGCTGACGCTGCAGGACGGGGTGCTGACCGGGCTGCGCAGCGCGCTGTGGGTGCCGGTCGGCAACACCGTGTTCTCGGCGGTCAAGCTGGTGCTGCTGGTGGCGTTCGCCGCCGCGATCCCCACCATGGGTGTGTTCGTGTCGTGGGTCGCGGCGATCGCGGTGTCCGTACTGCCGCTGGGCTGGCTGGTGTTCCGGCGGCTGGTGCCCCGGCATGTGAAGAAGACCGAGGACCACGCGGAGCCGCCGACGCTCAGGGAGATCGGCAGGTTCCTCGCGGGCGACTACACCGGCTCGGTCTTCTCCCTCGCCGTGGTCTACCTCGTGCCGGTGATCGTCGCAGCGCAGGTCAGCTCCGCCGACAACGCGTACTTCTACATCACCGCCACCATCGGCGGCACGATCAACCTGCTCGCCATCAACATGGGCGCGTCCCTGACCGTGGAGGGCTCGCACGACCCGGCCCGCCTGGCCGCGAACACCCGGGCCGCGCTGAAGCGGATGGCGCGGATCATGCTGCCGGTGTGCGGGGTGCTCTTCGTCGGGGCGCCCTGGATTCTCTCCGTCTTCGGCCAGGGGTACGCCGACGCCGCGACGCCCCTGCTGCGCTGGTTCGCCGTCGGCGCGGTGCTGCGGGTCGTCATGGAGACGTACTTCGCGGTCCTGCGCGCCCAGAGCCGTACCGCGGGACTCGCCTGGCTCCAGGGACTGTTGTGCGCCCTGGTGCTCGGGCTGACTCTGCTGCTCCTGCCCCGCATGGGCCTGACCGGGGCGGGCGTCGCGGAGATCTCCAGCCTCGCGGTCATCGTGCTGATCGCCGCGCCGAAGCTGTACGCGATCGTGCGGACCGCGTCCGCCGAGCTGCCCGAGGGCACGGCGCCGGACGGGGACCTCGCCGACCTCGGGGCGGTGTCGAAGAGGCAGGGCCCGGCCTGGACCCGGACTCTGGACCAGGACACCCTCGCGCTCGGCATCCACGTCGACTTCGACCATCTGGAGCGCCGGCCGGACGTGCGGCCCGGTCCGGGCACACCCCCCACCGGAGCACCTCCCGTACGACCGGAGCGCCGGCCGACGTGGGCACTGAAGATGCCGCCGCCGGAGCCGCGGGTGGGGCTGCCGGTGGACGAACGGGCCCCGGAGCCGGAGCCGCGGGTGTCGGTCATACCCGAGGTGCCCGCGGAGGAGCCGCCGCCCCGGTCCCCGCGGGAGCGGCCGCGCCCCACCATGGCCGGTGTGGTCCTCGGCTGTCTGCTGGTCTCCGCGCTGCTGCTCTACTGGGTCCCCGCGCTGGCGCTCGACGACCGTGCCCTGGACGAGATGGGCGGGCTCGGGCTGGTCTCCGTGCTGCCGACGCCCACGCTGATCGGCACGGGGCTGCTCGCCGTGGTCTTCGGCTCGCTGCTGTGGGCGGGCCGCGAGCACAAGGGGCTGCTGCTCGTCACGCTGCTGGCGACCGTGGTGTCGCTGCACGCGCTGCCCGCGGTGATCGAGACCGAGCCCCGGTTCGTGACGGCCTGGCAGCACCTGGGGTTCATCGAGTACATCGACCGCACCGGCACGGCCGTACCCGACCTGGACGCGCGCTGGAGCTGGCCGGGCTTCTTCGCGGCGGCCGCGTTCGTCGCCGAGGCCTGCGGGATCACCGACCTCACCGAGGTGATCCGCTGGTGGCCGACGGCCATGCAACTCCTCTACCTGGCACCGATGTTCCTGCTCGTCCGCCATATGCGGGCGAGCTGGCGCGCCAAGTGGACCGGAATCTGGATCTTCGTGCTCAGCGGCTGGGTCGGCCAGGACTACTTCTCCCCGCAGGGCTTCACCTACCTCCTCCACCTCGTCTTCGTGGCGATCCTGCTGGTCTGGTTCCGCGCCCCGCGCATGCTGTGGGGCAAGGTGCGTCCGGGTGAGGCGGAGGTCGAACCGGCCGACCGCCGCCAGCGGGCCGTTCTGCTCGTGATCCTGATCGCGCTGTTCGCGGCGACGGTCCCGGCCCACCAGCTCACCCCGTTCGTGATGCTGGGCGTCCTCGCGGTCCTCGTCCTCATCGGCCGCTCCGAACTGCGCGGCCTGCCCATCCTGTTCGCCGTCATGGTCACCGCATGGGTGGGCTTCCTCGCCGAACCGTACTGGTCGGGGCACTTCGACGAGCTGTTCGGCGGGGTCGGCGGCGTCGGCGGAAACGTCACGTCCTCGGTCTCCGGCCGGATCGGGGAAGGCAGTTCGAGCCACAAACTCGTCCTCTACGCGCGCGTGGCACTCGCCGGCGGCGTGATGGCCCTGGCCTGCTACGGCTGGTGGCGCCGCCGCGACCACAAGTACCGCGAACGCTCCCTGCTCGTCCTGACCTTCGTGCCGTTCCTGGGCTTCGGCATGCAGTCGTACGGCGGTGAAATGGCCCTGCGCGTCTTCATGTTCGCGCTGCCGGGCGCCGCCCTGCTCGCCGGACTCGCGCTCTTCCCGCGCACCGGTGCCACCGCCGAGGAACGCGACAAGGACAAGGTGAGCCTCGCGCCCCTGGCCGCCCTCATGGCCGGGCTCGTCCTCATCGGCGGCTTCCTGGTGACCCGCTGGGGCAACGAGCCCTTCGAACGCGTCCGTCCGGGCGAGGTCGCCGCCATGGAGTACGTGTACGCCCACGACAGGCCGACCACCAGGCTGCTCTGGCTGAGCGAGGACCCGGTCAACACCGTGACGCCCGCGCTGCCCTGGGGTACCCGGGACATGGAGAGGGTCGAGTACCTGCCCACGCTGGCACCCGCCGATCCCGTCCTGATCTCCGGCCTGGTCAAGTCCCTCAAGGACGCGGGCCCCAACTCGTATCTGATGATCAACCGCAGCCAGGTGATCTCGCTCCAGATGAACGTGGGCTATCCGAAGACGTACGAGACCCGGCTGATCCAGAACCTGGACCGGCGGGAGGATGTACGGAAGGTCTTCGCCAACGAGGACGCGACGATCTACGCGATGCGGGACCAGGACGGCAAGGCCCCCGCGGCCGACCCCGGTCCGATCGGACCCCAGGTGACCTGGACACCGTGGTCGGTCGTGGGCGGCCTCGCGGCGGTCGCGCTGATCGTGCTGCTGACGGTGCGGGAGGTCGTACGGGTGGCCGTGCGGCCGAGCGTGCGGCAACTGCGGTGGCTGCAGAGCAGCTTCTGGTTCTCGCTGCCGTTGCTGGCGGTGCTGCTGGCTTCGCTGATGCAGCGGTTCCTGACGATGGGGGGCAGCTGACGGGGCTGAAGTGACGGAAATAGCGGAAGTGGCCTATCTCTTGAGCCACTTCACCTCGTACGCCCCCATGTCGACCCGCTCCCCGTCGACCTCCGCGCTGACCGTCCGGTCGAGGGTGTTGACCACGAGTACGGCCTTGTCGTCGGCGAGGACCCGCACGCCGGCCTTGTCGTCCCCGGCGACGGACACCGTCTCGTACGCCGTGCCCGGCGGGAACTCCTGGTGGAAGCGGGAGATCAGGTCGAGCATCGGCAGGGCCTCACCTCCGCCGGAGGTGGCGGTCGGGGTCCAGAGGCAGCCCGCGCAGTCGTTCCCGTCCTCCTTCTCCGGGTTCCAGTAGAACCCGGAGGTGGCTCCCCCGCGAGCCATCGCCATCAGCCCGGAGGCCTGGACGGCGACGCGGCGGGGCTCGGACCAGTCGTCGCGGTCGTCGTCGGCGTCTGCGGGTTCGACGTAGTACTCGGCCCACCACAGCGGCAGGTCACCGATCCGCTCGCGCACCCAGCCGCCGACGGCCGTGAACTTGTCGGTGGCCGCGAACTCGTCCGGCAGCAGATCGTCGTCCTTGGTGTAGCTGGAACCGTCCACGACGACGAAGTCCGCGCCGGCCTTGTTCTTGTTCCAGTAGTCGAAGGCGTCGAGGACACGCTGGTCCATGGCCCCCCAGGGGCCCTTGACGGTCGGCGACGCGTCCTGCTGCTGGCGCGGGTCGAGGCTGTCCATGACCAGGTAGGGCCCGCCGACCATGATGTCCTCGTCGACGCCCTTCAGCGCCCTGTACACCAGGTTGTACAGCTCGGTGTAGCCCTCGTGGTCCCAGCGGGCCTCCGCGTCGTTCCAGAAGCCCTTGAACTCGTTCCAGACGATGAAGTGCCGTACGTCCGGGTACCGCTTGGCGACGGTCGCGGCGAGGGCGGCGAAGTCGTCGAAGTGCTCGGGCTCCGGCGCGGTCTCCAGCGCGGCCTGGCTCCAGTCGGTGTTCTCCGCGCCGGCCCGGCCGCCCTTCATCCAGTCCGGGGCGCAGCAGAGGGTGACCACCGGGGTGCCGCCGGTGGCGCGGATGAAGTCGACGCGCCGGTCCATGTCCTCGAAGTCGTAACGCCCCTTGACGGGTTCGGGGTTGTCGGCGCCCCAGCCCATCAGGTGCTGGATCTGCGGCAGCCCGGTTCCCGAGAGGAGCCCCTGAACGCGCCCGGTGGCCGAGCCGTCGCCCTCGTCGGCGCTGAACTGGGTATGCGTGAAGCCCCAGCCGACCTCGGGCTCCGGGTTCTCGGGCGGAACGGCGGGCGTGCCGTGCACCTTGTCACCGTCGTGGGTGGTCCCGGCGGTGCTCGCGCCGTCGCCGGGCAGTGTGTTGATCAGGGTCAGTACCAGGGCCAGCGCGGCCGCCGTCACGCCGAGGAGCGCGGTGAGCTGCCACCGCCGTTCCCCCGAATTCCACCCATGGCGTGCCATCAAGGACAACAGTAGCGGCAGGGAGCAGCGGTGGGGGTGCTTCCGGCGGAGAACGGTCCGGCCAACGTTTCGGCTGCGGAAATCCGGTGCGCGGGACGGCACGGTGACGGATCATGGCGGCATGTCTGCGAACCCACACGACGCTCTGCCGATCCGGCTCAACGTCGACGACAGCGACTCGCCGTCCGATGTCGTCGACGCGCTGTTCCTCGGCCGCTTCGCGACGGGCGAGCAGCCGTACTCGCACTCGGCGAACATCGACCGCGTACGGTCCGGGGCGACGCTCATGCCGCCGGGCGCCCGGGTGCTGCGCACCGCGCGCGACGACGACCGCAGCGCCACGCTCGCCGAGGGCGACGGCTGGACGCTGCTGGTCTCCCGCTGGAACCGTGGTGCCGACGTCACGGTGACGGCGACCAGCGCGGAGCTGGCGGAGAAGGTGCTCGGCCAGGCCACGGACGGCGCGGCGGACGAGCCGGAGCCGCAGCCGGAGAACGTGACCATGGGCTTCTGGTACGTCTCCCCGCGCCGGGGCCCGCACCGCACCACCCGCCAGATCTCGGCGGGTACGTGGGAGGAGATCCGCCCCAACTACACGGCGCCGGTGGCGGACGCCATGGACCGGCTGATGAAGACGACCCCGGAGGACATCGCGGGCCGGCTCCTGCTCCTGCACGGCCCGCCGGGCACGGGCAAGACCTCGGCCCTGCGCACCCTGGCCCGCTCCTGGCGCGACTGGTGCCAGGTCGACTGCGTCCTGGACCCCGAGCGCCTGTTCTCCGACGTGGGCTACCTGATGGACATCGCCATCGGCGAGGAGGACGGCACGGGCAAGGGCCGCTGGCGCCTGCTCCTGCTGGAGGACTGCGACGAACTGATCCGCGGCGAGGCCAAGCACACGGCGGGCCAGGCGCTGTCGCGGCTGCTGAACCTGACCGACGGCCTGCTGGGCCAGGGCCGCAACGTCCTGGTGGGCGTGACGACCAACGAGGACCTGGAGCGCCTCCACCCGGCCGTGGTCCGCCCCGGCCGCTGCCTCGCCCGCATCGAGGTCGGCTCACTGACCCGCCGCGAGGCCGTGAACTGGCTCGGCACGGAGGAGGGCGTGGGCCGGAACGGGGCGACGCTGGCGGAACTGTACGCGCTGCGCCGGGGGACTTCCCCGACGTCGGTACCGGGGGCGCGGGAGGGCTCGGAGGCGGGGCTCTACCTGTAGTCCCCGTGCTTTGATGGGGGTATGACCCTGTTCGTCGGCACATCGGGGTGGCAGTACAAGGACTGGCGCGGAGTCCTGTACCCGGCCGACGTGCCCATGCGGCTCTGGCTGGAGGAGTACGCGGCGCGGTTCGACACGGTCGAGATCAACAACGCCTTCTACCGGCTGCCCTCGCGGGAGAACTTCGAGACCTGGCGGGAGCGCACCCCGCCGGGTTTCGTCGCCGCCGTGAAGGCGAGCCGCTACCTGACCCACATCAAGCGGCTGCGGGCCCCGGAGGAACCGGTGCACCGCCTGATGGACCGCGCCGCCGGCCTCGGCGACCGGCTCGGCCCCGTGCTCCTCCAGCTCCCGCCCACCCTGCGCGCCGATCCCGGCCTCCTCGACGCCTGCCTGGCCCGCTTCCCGGTCGGCACCCGCGTCGCGGTCGAGCCCCGCCACGACTCCTGGTGGACCTCCGAGACACGTACGGTGCTGGAGTCCCGCGGCGCCGCCCTGTGCTGGGCCGACGTACGCGCCCGCCCGGTGACCCCGCTGTGGCGGACCACCGACTGGGGGTACGTCCGCTTCCACGAAGGGCGCGCCCACGCGTGGCCGCGCTACGGCCGACAGTCCCTGGAGAGCTGGGTCCGGCGCATCACGGACACCTGGGCCGACGGCCACGACGTGTACACGTACTTCAACAACGACCCGCATGCGGCGGCGGTGAACGACGCGGTGCACTTCGCGCGGCTGGCGAGAGCGGCGGAGGCGACGGTCACGCGCGCCCCACGGCGCCTGCCGGCCCGGACCAGCGACGACTTACCGCCGTGACGGTGATCGACCGTGACGGCCACCGCTCGTCACTGCGATCACCGAGCAGCTCGCCACCGCTGGACACGCACGGAAAATCCCGCCGCGACAGTGATCGACCATGACGGCGGTGATCGGCGGTGCCGAACCCGGCGCACCCCGGGACCGACTACTCCCCGTACGTCGCCCGCAGGGCATCCCGGGCCGCAGCCAGAGCCTCCGTCTCGCTCAGCCCCAGCCGCCGTACCCGCTCCGCATACCCCTGGGCCGCCGCCGCGGCCTCTTTCTCGGCGGCCGAACCGGCGGCGGCGACGAACGTGCCGTGGCGGCCCCGGGTCTCGATCACCCCGTCGGCCTCCAGGGCGCGGTACGCCTTGGCGACCGTGTTGGCGGCCAGGCTGAGCTGTTCGGCGAGGCCTCGTACGGTGGGGAGGCGGTAGCCCACCGGCAGCGCGCCGGAGCGGGCCATCTCGGAGATCTGGGCGCGGACCTGCTCGTAAGGGGCGGTGCCCTCGGCGATAGTGATGTCGATCTTCAGCGTCACGCAGCGATTGTCCCTTACCCGCCGGAAATCGGCCGCCGGAAAATGAGGGGCAGCGAGGCACATTCCCCGCGTAGCGTGCGGCCCATGACAGTGATCGTCCGCGACTTCCGTCCCGAGGACGCCGAGGCATTCATCGAGGTACGAAGGCTGGCCCTGCCTTTCATGGTCGCCACCGCCGAGTCCCTCCTCCATGACATCGCCGGCGCCGCTCCCGAGGCCCACTACCAAAAGCTCGTCGCCGAGGAGGACGGCGAGGTGATCGGCACCGCGCAGACGGGCATCGCCCACGACAGCCCGACGCCGGGGCGGGGCTACCTCAACGTGTACGTGCACCCGGAGCGGCTGCGCCGGGGCGCGGGCGGCCTCCTCGTGCGCACCGCCGAGGAGCGGCTGGCCGGGCTGGGCGCGACGGCGCTGTACTCCTGGGTCCTGGACACGCCGGGCGACCGGGCGTTCGCCGAGCGGCACGGCTACCGGGCCAGCCGCCCCGCCCACTTCCTCCGCCTGAACCTGGCGGACGGCACCCTCCGGGAGCGGTGGACCCCGCCCCCGGGCACCGAGCTCCGTACGGCCGCGGACTTCGCGGACGACCCGCGCCCCCTGTTCGACCTGGACGCGGAGACCACCGCGGACGAGCCGAGCGACATCGGCGCGCAGCTCGACGACTACGAGCAGTGGCTGGAGGACACCTGGCGGCACCCGCTGCTGGACCACGAGCTCACCACGGTGGTCGTCGTGGACGGCACCCCCGCGGCCTTCACCGCGGCCCACACGGACGGCCGGGACCGCTACTTCACCGGCATGACGGGCACCGCCCGGGCCCACCGCGGCCGGGGCCTGGCGAAGCTCGCCAAGGTCGACTCCCTGGACCGCGCCCGCGCGGCCGGCTACACGCAGGCGTTCACCGGCAACGACGCGGACAACGGCCCGATGCTCGCGATCAACAAGTGGCTCGGCTACGAGGTGTGCGCCACGGAGGTACGCCATGTCCGCGAACTCGGCTGAGTCCGCGCCCGAGTTGGATGTCGTCCTGATCAAGGCGGGCCGCACGAAGATCCGTTACCGCGCGCGGCTGCTGAGCGACGACGGCGTGCGTGTCGCCGTGCGTGCCCCGTGGGCGGGCGATGACGTCCGCGACTTCGGCTTCGTACGGTTCGAGCCGGGCGATGTGTTCACGGAGTACTACTGGCGCGACCGGTGGTACTCGGTGAAGGAGGTCCGGGACGCACGGGGCGAACTGAAGGGCTGGTACTGCGACATCACCCGCCCGGCCACCGTCACCGCCGAGGAGTTGGTCGTCGAGGATCTCGACCTGGACCTGTGGCGCTCCGCGGACGGCACCGCCGTACTGCGTCTGGACGAGGACGAGTTCGAGGAGAGCGGCCTGGCGGCCAGAGACCCGGAGGCCGCGGCCGCTGCCCTGGCCGCGCTGGACGAGCTCGAACTCCTCGCGCGGGAGAGCGACTTCACGGGGCTCACGGCGTAAGGGCCACCACCGCGTACCGCTCGTCCTCCACCTCCCTCCCCCACAGCTGCGCGTCGTCCGACAGCCGCTCGACCCGTACGTCGGAGGCGAGCGGCGCGAGCAGCCCGGCCAGCCGCCCGGCGGATATGCCGACGGGGCTCACCGTCCCCCACACGCCCTCGACGAGCACCAGGCGCCCTCCCCGCCGCAGCAGTCCGCACCAGTGGCGCAGGGCGCGCCCCGGGTCGGGCAGCGTCCACAGGACATGGCGGACGAGGACGACGTCGAACCGCTCCTCCCCCACCGGTGGCGTGGCCGCGTCGCCGACGAGGAAGACGGCGGGACGCCCGGCGAGCTTGGCGCGGGCGCGGCCGACCATGGCCGGGGAGAGGTCCACACCCGTCACGCGGTGCCCCTGCTCGGCCGCGAGGAGTGCCAGACTGCCCGTGCCGCAGCCCAGATCCAGCACGTCAGAGGCGCGCCTGGGCAGCCAGTCCCGCAGCCGGGCCGCCCAGGCCTCGCGGACGGCGGGGTCGCGCAGGCCGTGGTCCGGCTCCTCGTCGAAGGTGACGGATTCGGCGTCCCAGTCCACAGCAGACAAGGAGTTAACACTCCAGGAGGTTTCGCTGTCGCTGTTGTTGGTCATGCCGCCAAGAGTGACACCTGCCACTGACAGTCGAATCGTGACAGCCACCACTGACAGACCAGGACCGATGAGGAACGCTCCCGGAAAGGGTCTACCTCCGTGGAAGCACGGAATCCGGTAGGCACGAAGGAGGCAGCCATGCGCCGCATGACCGTGCACAAGCCCCTGAGGAAGTCGGACTCCCGCCGGGTGCGGGAAGAGGCCGACGAACAACGCCCCGCCGGGCGTCCGGAGGTCCGAAAGGACATCGCACGCACGTGGTGGCCGGACGGCTGAGCCGAAGGGCCTGATCATGAGAAGACCCGAGAACTCCGAGAACCATCAGAGCCCGACGCACTGCGGCCCGCTTGTACACCGAGTGCGTCGCGGCGGGACACGCCGGAGGGGTAACACCGCGCCAGCGGTCGAGTGCCCGTGAACCTCAGCCCGAAGGGGTTGGAATCCTTCGCCCTCCAGCGAGGGAGAATGTCAAGTCAACGCGTTCGTGCAGAGCCCTGACCCTGGACAGGCCGAACGTCGGCAGCCGTCACCCGATGCCCTTGCCATGGGCGTCGGGGTGGACGGCGTTGCTGTCGAGGAACAGATGGTCCTCGTACTCCTCGATCACCACGAGCCCGGTCACGGCCTTCACGGCGTCCACGTCCTCGGCGGCGGCCGGACGGATCACAGTGTGCGGCCGAGGAGGTCGAGCAGCGCCGTCCAGTGGCGTTCGGCCGCCTCGGCGTCGTACGCGGCGGTGTCGGCCTGTGTGTAGCCGTGCCCGGCGCCGGTGTAGACCTCGGTGCGGTGGCGTACGCCCGCCGCGGTGAGCGCCCTGTCGAGGCGGTCGATCTGCTCGGGCGGCAGGGAGGGGTCCTGGTCGGCGTGGCCGAAGTACAGCTCGGCGGTGATGTTCTCGGCCGCCAGGTGCGGGCTGTCGGGGGTGTCGGTCGCCAGCCGCCCGCCGTGGAACCCGGCCATCGCGGCGACCCGCTCCGGGAAGGCACCGGCGGTCCGCAGGGCCAGGTGGGCGCCCATGCAGTAGCCGGTGATGCCGACCGGCCCGTCGGCAGCCCGGGGGCAGTCGGCCAGCCAGCGCAGATACGCGTCGGCGTCCCGCATGGCCGACTCCGGCGTGAGCGATTGTATGAACGGGACGATCCGGTCGAAGAGGCCCGGGCGGGCTTCGAGGTCGATGAAGTCGGGCAGGTCGAACACGGGTGTACGGCCGTGCCGGTAGAAGACGTTGGGGACGAGCACGGTGTAGCCGGCCCCGGCGAGCCGGTCTGCCATCGCCTTCAGGTGGGGGCGCAGTCCGAAGGCGTCCATGTAGAACAGGACCGCGGGGTGCGGGGAGTTGTCGTCGGGGTGGGCCAGGTAGGCGTCGGCCGTGCCGTCCTGAGTGGCGATGTCCACGGATGTTCCGCGTGTTCCGCGTACGGCGGTCATGGGCGCTCCTCGCTGCTCTGCTCGCTCCGCTTCCACAAGTGACCTCATTGTCACTCGCCCGGGCAGGAAACCGATCACCGGCCGGTCCTCGACCGGTACTCGACCGGGCCTTCAACCGCCGTTTCTGAGCCCCCGGTTAGCCCTTCCTTAACGCCACCATAAGGATCACCCTCACCCGCTCTCAGCAGGTGATTCCGCGGTCGCTCGGGGCTAGTTTGCTGATCGCCCACCCGGCAGTCCCTACGCGTTCAGGACCTTTTCGAGGAGTTCCGTCATGCCCGCACGCCGCCGCACGACCACCGCGATCGCCGTCGCCGGCACCGTCCCGCTCGCCCTGACCGCGCTCGCGGCCGCGCCCGCCGCCGCGCACGGTTCGATGGGCGACCCGGTGAGCAGGGTCGCGCAGTGCTACGCGGAGGGCCCCGAGAACCCCGCGTCGGACGCCTGCGCGGCGGCGGTCGCGGCCGGCGGCACCCAGGCCCTCTACGACTGGAACGGTGTGCGGATCGGCGACGCGAACGGACGGCACCAGGAGCTGATCCCGGACGGCAGGCTGTGCAGCGCGGACAACGAGGCATTCAAGGGGCTCGACCTGGCCCGCGCCGACTGGCCCGCGACCGGCGTGAGCAGTGGCTCGTACACCTTCAGGTACCGGGTGACCGCCCCGCACAAGGGCATCTTCAAGGTCTACCTCACCAAGGCGGGTTACGACCCGTCCCGGCCGCTCGCCTGGGACGACCTGGACCTCGCCGACCCGGTCGCCACGGCCACCGACCCGGCCGCGTCGGGCGGCTTCTACACCTTCTCCGGCACCCTCCCGCAGCGCTCCGGCAAGCACCTGCTGTACGCGATCTGGCAGCGCTCGGACAGCCCGGAGGCCTTCTACTCCTGCTCGGACGTCACGTTCGGCGGGAGCAACTCCCGGGAGGACGGCGGACCCTCGGACTCCTCTCCGGCCCCGTCCGCCGCCGCGCCCTCCGAGGAGCAGATCGAGGACGGTGCCGACGAGTCGACCGTCGAGCACGGCGGTCACGGCGGTCACGGCGGTCACGGCGACGAGGACGCGAGTACGACGACGGATCCGAGCCTGGCCGCGTCCACCGAGGTCGTTTCTGACGGGTCGGCGACCACGCACACCGCCAACCAGGCCGAGCCCGCGAGCGCCGGTGAGCACCTCGCCGAGACCGGCGGTGACAGCACCTCGCCGTATCTCGCGGTCGGCGGTGCGGCCGTCCTGGCGGTCGGCTCGTCGGTCCTGTTCGCCGCGGTCCGCCGCCGCGCGACGAACGAGAGCCGGTAGGGCGACACGACTCCGGGGCCTGTCCGGCGGCTCAGGCAGGACAGGCCCCGGTCCCATGTGCCGGCTCAGTGCCTCATCCGACCGCCGAGAGACAGGTGGTCGGCGTGGCGTGCGCCGGGTCGAGGGCGTTCGCCACCTCGTGGAACGCGATGCGGTCGACGAGCCCGATCAGCGCGTGTTCGGAGAGGTCGAGGGCGCACAGGTTCTGGATGAGGACGTTGCGTACGTTCGGGCCGTCCAGGAACTGCGACCGGTACGGGGTGACCACCTCGTCGTACTTGGTGGCGATGACCGTGTACGTGACGCCGGGGACGGTGTCACCGCCCGCGTTGAGCTTGGTGAGGAAGGCCGACCCGGCAACCTGGTCGGCGAGCGCCGGGGTCGAGGTGGACAGGAGGTCCTCGGCGCCGGGGAAGTACGGCAGGAGGTTGGTGAGTCCGTTCAGGGTGGTGCCGTGGCTGGAGGGCGCGATGCCCACGAGGGCGTTCACCTCGGCGGCGCCGCCGAGGAACTTGAGGTAGTAGCGGGGCATCATGCCGCCCTGCGAGTGGCCGACGAGGTCGGCCTCGGCGGCGCCGGTCGCGGCGAGCACCTTGTCGACGAAGGCGTCGAGCTGCTCTGCCGACTTGTCGATCGGGCCGAGCCCGTGGAAGAACGGGACGCCGGGCAGTTGACCGTAGTCGAGGGAGTAGACGCAGTATCCGCGGCCCACCAGGTACGGCGCCAGGCCCAGCCAGTTGTCCACGGAGTTCGCGAAGGTGCCGTGGACCAGGACGATGGGGCGGGGGTGGGCGGCGGAGGGCTTGCAGGAGTAGTTGTTCCAGCCTCGGCTCGGGGCTTCGGCCGCCTCGGCGGTGGTAACGGGGACGACGGTGACGGCGGAGGCCAGCAGCAGCGCGGCCAGCGGTCTGAGCACTCGTTTCCAGGGCAGCATCGAGTGATCTCCTTGCGGCTCAAGGGAGGTGCGACGGCGTTCGCCCTGTGACCCGGATCACGAGGATGCTGTTCTATTTGTTAAGTTACGAACGAGTAGGGAAGTTGGGAAGCTACGCGTCAGTAAAAACTTCCAGCGGTAACCGAGGGCACTGACACGTGACGCCGAACCGTCACCAGGCGGGCCTGATGGGGCCGCAGGGCGCGATGCGGAGCAGTTGATCACGCAACGCGGCGATCTCCTCCTCGCCGACCAGCTCACCCCACACCCGCACGACTTCCGCGGCCGCCTCCTCGGCGGCCCTCGTGCAGGCCCATCCGCGCTCGGTGAGCACGATCAGCCGGGCGCGCGCGTCCGCGGGGTGCGGTCGCCGCTCGACGTATCCCTTGCGGACAAGCTCGTCGACGAGCTGACTGGCAGCGACTGCGCTGCGCGGCTCAGCCAGGCCAAGAAGTGCGGGCGGGGGGGGGGGGGGCGGGGGAGGGCCCACCCCCCCCCCCCCACCACCACCCCCCACCACACCTCAGAAAACCAGTCGC
>NZ_JBSFUU010000121.1:0-20561 GCF_053591955.1 Streptomyces sp. NPDC002845
TGGCGGTGCCCGACTCGGAAGCGTGAACACTTCGGGCCGAAGTGTTCACGCTTCCGCGACAGCCCCCACCCGCACTGGATTCGCCAACAGCATCCCTGAGGGGCGCGGGGCCGTGACATCACCCGGCACCACCCGACAACACCCGTCTGTCCGGCGGAGCGGATAACGGATCAGCGGTCGAGCAGACTCTTGATCTTCTTCCCCTTCCGGGACTCGCCCAGCGTGTTCCACAGCTTGGCGGAGCCGGTGTACGTGTAGACCCCCGGAGCACCCTGCTCGGCGCACCCGTTGCCGTACGACACGATGCCGAGCTGGAACACGCCCTGCCGCCCCTTCAGCTTGCGGAAGATCGGGCCGCCGCTGTCGCCCTGGCAGGAGTCCTTGCCCTCGACGCCCGCGCACATGTTGACCTTCTTGTCGTACTCCGGGTACGCGGCCTTGCACTCGATGTGCGACACGATCGGGACCTTCACCGCGTGGATCCGGTCCGGGAAGGACGGCACCTCGGTGTTGGTGTTGCCCCAGCCGATGACGGTGGCCTTGGCGCCCGGGCGGATCAGCGCGTCCGTGCCCGCGGTCGGCAGGTTGACCGGGGCTTTGCCGTTGACGGGCTTCTTCAGCACCAGGAACGCGACGTCGTACGCGAACTCGCCCTTGGCGTAGCGAGGGTGGACGACGATCTCACTGACGTTGCGCAGCTGGCCCTGCTTCTTCTTCGACAGCACGGTCCGGCCGACGACGGTCTCGATCTGCTTGGGCTTCGCGTCCTCGACGCAGTGCGCGGCCGTCATCACGACGAACGAGTCGAGCAGACTGCCGCCGCAGAACTGCCGGTCGGCCGGGTTGCCGGTGCCCTTCGACAGCAGCGCGGCCATGAACGGGTACGAGCCGTTGGGCTTCGCGACGCCGCCGATGATGAGGGCGCCCGGGCGGTCGCGGTCCGACGGACTCGCGGCGTTGGCCGTCCCGACGGACGTCGCGGCGAGCCCGAGTGCGGCGCCGGCCGCGACCACGGCGAAGGTGATCCGCCGGGCCGTCGCTCTGCGGGCGGTGGAAAGGCGCATGGGGGGTGTCTCCATTCTCCGACAGCAACCACCCCGCGGCGGGCGCCCCCGAACGCCTCAACGAACCCGAAGGGCAAGGGAGTCGCCCGACCGAGGTGGCATGGCGTGCTGTCAGACGGGAGTTTGCGGGCCGGGGTTCACTCACGTCGACATCCGCAACAGGATGCTCACAGGTACCGCCTCCACGCCCCCGGACAACGCCCTCCCTCCTCTTTCTATTTGACATACCGTCAGCCACACTGGCGCGATGCGCCGAGCGACGTGGATACGTGGCCGTCGGGGCGCCGTTGCGGGTGTCTCGACCGTTCTCGTGTGCCTGGGCGGGGTGTTGGCGGCCTGCGGCGGGGGCGGCAGCGGCGGGGACGGCTACGTCGCCGTGGGGTCCGGCGGTAACTCGCCGCCCGGGGCCGCGGTGGCACCCACGGGGGACGTGACCTTCGTACCCCTGGAAGAGGCGGCCCCACCGAAGCCCGCGCAGCCCGCGGGCCCTGACAGAGACACGGGCAACGCGTCCGGCTCACCCGGGAGTTCGCGGCCGAACACATCCGGCACGGACGGCACGCTCGGCACGGCAACGCCCGACTCCGACGCGGGGCTCTCCGAATCGCCGGGGGACGAGAGCACGGACGGCACGGAGGGCACAGACAGCACGGAGAGCGCAGAGAGCGCAGAAAACACAGAGGACGCAGAGGGCACGGACAGCACCGAGCCAGGCCGTACGACGACGACGACGCCGGGTTCGCCCACCCCGTCCGCGCCCTCCGGCAGGCCCCCGGCACCGGGGAGTACGGCACCGCCCGGCCCCGCGAAGCTGACCGTGGGCACCCCGGAGCGGGAGCCCGCCGAGGAGCGGTGGTGCGAGAAGGTGACCGTGGAGTTCCGCAACACCGGGGGCACCGCGGTGCGTTCGGGCACGGTGACGTTCGGGACGCACATCATCGGCGCACTCGGGATCGACTGGGCGACGATCGAGTCCACCGAGGACTTGCCCGTGCCGATCGCCCCCGGCGCGGCCCGCACGGAAACCTGGACGGTGTGCGTCGACGCGTGGCGCGTGCCCTTGGGCATGCACATCGAGACGCGGGACGTGACCGTCCAGTGGAAGTGACCGCCCCGCGGGGGCGGTGTCCGTCAGAAGCGCCCTAGCCCAGCGCGAGCCACGCGACCGCGACGACGAGCGCCACGGCGGCGACGACGCCGACAATGAGCCCGACACGGGGGCCGGAGGAGGACGCGGCGGCCTGGTGGGGAGCGGCTCCCTGCGGGGCGCCCTCGTCCACGAACGCTCGGAACATCTGGGTGCTGCCCGCGGGGTCGTAGTTGCCCTGGGGGACCTGGTTGTCAGCCATGCCCACGGACCCTAGCGAACGCGGGGCGGGACACCCAAGCGGGGGCCCAAACCGGACACCCGACTTCCTCTTTGCCAAGCCTTTGGCCCCGCACGCCCCATTTAGTTTGCCTGTAGCAACCAATAACATCTATGGTTGCCCTAAGCAACAAAGCTCAGCTGGGAGGTGCGATGGCCGAGAGGGCGCAGTACGAGGAGCTGGGCCGTCAGCTCAGTGCCGTCGGAGCCGTGAAGCGGGACATGGGGCGGAACCTGCCGCACGACTGCCCGCCGGGGTCGGCCGGTGTGCTGTCGCTGCTCGGCCGGCACGGCGACATGCGGATGAGCAGGCTCGCGGAGCTGCTCGCCGTGGACATGTCGGTGACGAGCCGCCATGTCGCCCACGCCGCCGGACGCGGCTGGATCGAGCGGCTCCCCGACCCGGCGGACAAGCGCTCCCGGATCCTGCGCCTCACCCCCGCGGGCCGGACCCTGCTCGACGAACTCCACGTGCGGATCGCGCGGTTGCTCGCCGACCGGCTGAGCGACTGGTCCGACGACGAGGTCGGCCTGCTCATCCACCTCCTGATCCGTCTGCGCGAGAGCTTCGGCGACTGCGAACGCAAGTAGAAAAGGAAGTCATGGCTACGACCACACCGGCCGGTGTGCGGGCTCACGCCAAGCGTGGAGGAGGCGCCCACGGCCCCTCCGACGGCGCTCCGATGACGCACCGGCAGATCATGGAGGCGCTCTCCGGGCTGCTGCTCGGCATGTTCGTGGCGATCCTGTCGTCCACGATCGTCTCCAACGCGCTGCCCGACATCATCAAGGACCTGGGCGGCGGACAGAGCGCCTACACCTGGGTGGTCACCGCGTCGCTCCTCGCGATGACCGCGTCCACCCCGCTGTGGGGCAAGCTCGCCGACCTCTTCTCCAAGAAGCTGCTGATCCAGCTGGCCCTCGTCGTCTTCGTGGCGGGCTCGGCGGCGGCCGGCCTGTCGCAGAACGCGGGCACGCTCATCACATTCCGCGCCGTACAAGGCATCGGCATGGGCGGGCTGTCGTCGCTGGCCCAGATCATCCTGGCCGCGATGATCTCCCCGCGCGAGCGCGGCCGCTACAACGGCTACCTCGGCGCCACCTTCGCCACCGCGATGGTCGGCGGTCCGCTGATCGGCGGTGTCATCACCGACACCAGCTGGCTCGGCTGGCGCTGGTGCTTCTACGTCGGCGTGCCCTTCGCCGTCGTCGCGCTCGTCGTGCTCCAGCGGACCCTGCACCTGCCCGTCGCCAAGCGCAAGGCCAAGGTCAAGGTCGACTGGGCGGGCGCCTTCTTCATCACCGCCGCGGTCTGCCTGCTGCTGATCTGGGTGACCTTCGCCGGTGACAAGTACGACTGGCTGTCCTGGCAGACGTACGCGATGACCGGCGGCGCGCTCGCGCTGCTCCTCGTCTTCGTCCTCGTCGAGTCGAGGGCGAGCGAGCCGATCATCCCGCTGCGGCTGTTCCGCAACCGCACGATCACCCTCGCCTCCCTGGCCTCCCTCTGCGTCGGCATCGCGATGTTCGCGGGCACGATCTTCTTCAGCCAGTACTTCCAGCTGGCCCGGGACAAGTCGCCGACCATGTCCGGCGTC
The DNA here is from genome assembly GCF_053591955.1 of Streptomyces sp. NPDC002845. Taxonomy (NCBI): domain Bacteria; kingdom Bacillati; phylum Actinomycetota; class Actinomycetes; order Kitasatosporales; family Streptomycetaceae; genus Streptomyces; species Streptomyces sp. NPDC002845. The sequence goes on from NZ_JBSFUU010000121.1 coordinate 4,029, forward strand.
ATGACCATCCCGATGATCGTCGGCCTGTTCGTCTCGTCCACCGTCTCCGGGCGGATCATCACCCGTACCGGCCGCTGGAAGGCCTGGCTGGTCGCGGGCGGCGTACTGGTGACGGCCGGGCTCGGCCTGCTGGGCACGATCCGCTACGACACCGAGTACTGGCACGTCGCCGTCTTCATGGCCCTGCTCGGCCTCGGCGTCGGCATGATGATGCAGAACCTGGTCCTCGCCACGCAGAACCAGGTCGACCCGAGCGACCTCGGCGCCGCCAGCTCGGTGGTCAACTTCTTCCGCTCCCTCGGCGGCGCCATGGGCGTCTCCGCACTCGGCGCGGTCCTCAGCCACCGGATCACGCACTACGCGGAGGAGGGCCTCGCGAGCCTCGGCGTCGGGAGTTCGTCGATGGGCCACGGGGAGATCCCCGACCTCGACTCGCTGCCCGGCCCGGTCCGCACGGTCGTCGAGAGCGCGTACGGCCACGGAGTCGCCGACGTGTTCCTGTACGCCGCCCCGATCGCACTGCTCGCGCTGCTCTTCGCCCTCTTCATCAAGGAGGTTCCGTTGAAGACGAAGGGGGCGCTGGCGCAAGCGGCTTCGGAGGAGAGCGCCTCGGAGGTTCCCGTCGCTGCGCTGAACGAGACCCCTCCGGCATCCGGTGGCGGCGGGGTCCCGGTCAGGAGCCATGTCCGGGGCGCCGAGAACCCGCCGTCCCGCAGGCCGCCGTCACACTGACCCCCCTCGGTGGCCGGCAGCTCGGCCGCTCGGTCTCGCAGGCCGACGGTTCGTACGCGGCGGACGCGCCCGGCGCGGGTTCGTACGTCCTGATCGCGGCCGCCGACGGGTTCCGGCCACAGGCGTCCACGATCGTCGTGAACGGCGAGCCGATGAGCGTACGACGTCCTGCTGAGCGGTACGAGCGGGCTGAGCGGTTCGAGTGGGCTAAGCGGAACGAATGGGCTGAGCGGAGTGGTGCGTACGGCCGAGGCGGGCGTGCCGGTCAAGACGCGTGGTCGTCGTGACGGACGTGCGCGGCGAGGTGCTGGCCACCGGAAACACCGGTGAGCAGGGCGAGTTCGCCTTCGGGGAGCTGGTGCCGGGTACCGTCACCGTCGCCGTGAACGCCACCGGGTACCGGCCGCGTGCCCTGCCCGTCGAGATCGACGGCACCGGCGTCACCCGGATCGAGGCCGGCCTCGACGCGGGCGCCCGGGTCCAGGGCGTCGTACGGGCACCCGGCGGTCCGCTCGGCGACGCCCGCGTCACCCTGGTCGACGCGGCGGGCAACCTGGTCGGCACCGCCACCACGGGTACGGATGGCGCGTACGCCTTCACCGACCTGGACGGCGGCGAGTACACCGTCATCGCCACGGGCTGCCCGCCGGTGGCGATGGCCCTGACGATCACGGGTACGGGTGTGGACGACCACGACATCGAACTGGCCCACCCCGGCGAGTAGTCCAGGTGCTGCGGGCCGAGGCCGACGCGGACGGTGCCGTACGGGACACGACCGGTCGACCTCACCCTGTCCTACCTCGGCGCAGGGGTGAAGGGCGAGGGTGGGCCCGACAGGGTCAGGTTCCCTGGGCGTTCAAGCTCTAGGCTGCCCCCATGGCTCCCCAGATCGCGACCAACACCTCCGTCTCCGTCGACGAGCTGCTCGACTTCGTACGGCCCCGTCACCGCGCCATCCTGCTCACCCGCCGTGCCGACGGCAGCCCCCAGGGTTCGCCTCTGACCTGCGGTGTCGACGGCTCCGGGCGCATTGTCGTCTCCACCTATCCCGAGCGGGCCAAGACTCGCAATGCCAAGCGGGACGAGCGCGTCAGCGTCATCGTGCTGAGCGATGACTGGAACGGGCCGTGGGTTCAGATCGACGGCACCGCCGAGGTCATCGACACGCCCGACTCCGTCGAGCCGCTCGTGGAGTACTACCGCAACATTGCGGGTGAGCATCCTGACTGGGACGAGTACCGCGAGGCCATGGTCAAGCAAGGCAAGTCGATCATTCGGATCACGCCGGTGCGGTGGGGGCCGGTGGCAACGGGTGGGTTTCCGGCGCGGCTCGCTTCTCCGGGGGAGTGATTCGCCCCCGCCGCCCCTACCCGTCCCATCCTCCAGGGGCTCTGCCCCTTCGACCCCGCCGGTAGGGGGTGGGCAGTGTGGGTTGTCGCCGGGCTGCGGGTTGGTTGTGGCTGGTCGCGCCCACGCGGCGGAGCCGCATATCGATACAGCCCCGCGCCCCTTACGGGGCGTGGGCCACGCTCAGCCGAAACGGACCACCATCGCCTCGATTCCCGCGACCAACAGGTCCAGCGCGAACGCGAAGTCCCGTTCCCGCATCTCCTCCACCGTGTCGCCGCCCCGGGCCTGCATCAGTTCGGCCGACCGCTGTATGACCGCGCTCAGGCCGGGCGCCTCGGTGACCGCGGTCATGGCGTGGCGGAAGTAGTCGTCCTGGCTCATCCCGGCGGCCGAGCAACGCTCGATGAAGTGGCCCTCGACCGTGCCGAAGCCGTACACGAACTGGAAGACGGCGGAGATGGCACCGGTCTGCCCGTGCAGCGGCAGCCCCGTGTTGCGGATGACCTGCTGGACACGGAGGGAGAAGGCCATGGAGTGGGGGCCGATGTTGAGGAAGTTGCCGATGAGGGGGGACACCCACGGGTGCCGGACCAGCAGGGCCCGGTACCCGGAGGCGAGCGCCCGAAGCTGCTCCCTCCAGTCCGCACCCGGCTCCGGCCCTGATTCCGTCTCGATGTCAGGCAGCTCCAGTTCTCCGAACACCGCGTCGAGCGCCAGCTCCAGCAGATCGTCCTTGGTGTCGACGTACCAGTACACCGACATCGCCGTGACGTTCAGCTCGGCGGCCAGCCGGCGCATGGAGAACTTGGTCAGCCCCTCCGCGTCGAGGAGCCGTACGGTCGTCCCGATGATGCGCTCCCGGTCCAGCCCGGACGGCTGACCCCCGCGCCCCGCCCGCGACTTGCCCTCCAGCCACACACTGGCCCTCGCCGGACGCCCGCCCCGGTCGGCTGCCCTCACCATGGCCCCCTCCCTCGACACTCCACCCGACGTGAACGATGCTAGGCGCCCCGCGCCCTGAGGGGCGCGGGGAACGGCGCGATCAACCACAAACAACCCAAAGCCGCACAACCACCCTTCCAGCCGAGCTCTCAGGCGCCCCCCAACCCCGAATCCACCTTCTCCGCCCTGCGCAACAACCCGGCCGCCACCAACCCCCCGAGCAACACAGCCCCCGCCCCCACCAACTGACTCGCCGACAAGCCGGAGGCATACGCGTCAGTGATCCGCCCCCTCTCCTCCGCCGACCCCGCCGACGCGAGCGCCGCGGGCAGAGAGGTCGCCGCGACCGGAATCAGCGCGGCGAAACGGGAGTTGAGGACGGCCCCCAGTACGGCCACGCCCAGCCCGTCCCCGAACTCCGCCAACGTGCCGTTGATACCCGCGCCCACCCCCGCCTTCTCCCTCGGGATCGCGCTCATGATGGCGTGCGCCATGGCCGGGTTGGCGATGGCGCAGCCCGCGCCGATGAGAAGGAGCCCCAGCAGGGTTCCCCCGTACTCTGGGGGGTCGGTGATATGCCATACACCGTAGAACGGTGCCTATACGCCGTACAGCGCCATTCCGTACGCCGTGCAACGCGAAAGGTGGCGGCCCAGGTCGTCCCCGGGCCACCACCTCCGTGAAGCGAACCGTCAGCTGGAGCCGCCGACCGGCTGAGTCAGGTCGTAGAACGTCGCGTCGCCGACCGTCACCGCCTCGAAGTTCTCCTGGACCCATTCGCTGATCTGGGAGGACGTGCCGGAGTCGCCGCCACGGCCGCCCATGCCGCCGCCCGCGATGAAGTAGTGGATCTCGCCTTCCTCCACGTACTGCTGGAACTCGGTGAGGGTCGGGGACGGGTCGGTGCCGTTGAAGCCGCCGATGGCCATGACCGGCTCCTCGGTGGCGAGCTGGTAGCTCGCGGCGTTCTGGGCGCCGATGGCCGCGGCGGCCCAGGTGTAGTCACCGGAGTCCGCCTCCAGCAGTTCCTTGGCCTCGTCGCTGACGCTGGCGCCGTTGAGGAGACCGCCCATGCCGCCGCCACCGCCGCCCGTGCCGCCACCGTCACCGCCACGGGTCGTACCGCCGGGCTGGTTCTGGGTGCTGCCGTTGCCGTCCTGCTGGCCCTGCTGGTTCTGGCCGGGCATACCGCCGCCGGGGAAGCCGCCCGTCGGAGGCTGGCCCATCTGACCACCCTGCTGCCCCTGCCCCTGCCCCTGCCCCTGCCCCTGGCCCTGGCCCTGGCCCTGGCCCTGCATACCGCCACCACCGCCAGGACCGCCGCCCATGCCACCGCCGCCGCCACCGGGACCCCCGCCCCGGCCGCCCGCGACCGACGGACCGGCCGTCACGATCGACCCGGTGTGGCCCTCGTTCAACGTCGTCAACGTGTACGCCGTCGGCCCCGCCACTCCGGTGACCAGGCTCAACCCGACCACACCCAGGGCCAGTCGACGTCCGAGCCTGGTCACGAAGACCAGCCCCAGCGCGGCGACCAGACCGCCGACCAGCACCAGCCACTTCAGCCAGGGCAGGTAGTCGGAGGAGCGGTCGAGGAGGACGTACCCCCAGACGGCGGTGGCCGTCATGGCGCCGGCCAGTACGAACGGCACCCAGACCGCCTTGTCGCGCTGCTCCCACAGCAGGGCCGCGCCCATGCCGATCAGCGGCGTGATGTAGGGGGCGAGGGCGACGGTGTAGTACTCGTGGAAGATGCCCTGCATAAAGCTGAAGATCACCATGGTGATCAGCAGCGAGCCGCCCCAGAGGAGGAAGGCCGCGCGGGTCGTGTCCGTTCGCTTGGCCTTGCGCGTCAGCCAGAGGGCCGCGGCCAGCAGCACCAGCGCCGCCGGGATCAGCCAGGAGATCTGGCCGCCGATGTTCGAGCTGAACATGCGGTCCCAGCCGGTCTCGCCCCAGCCGCCGCCCTGGCCGCCGCCGACGCTGCCGGTCTCCTCGCCGTTGATGCGGCCGAGACCGTTGTAGCCGAAGGTCAGTTCAAGGAAGGAGTTGTTCTGGGAGCCGCCGATGTAGGGGCGGGAGGACGCCGGCCACAGCTCGACGATCGCGACCCACCAGCCACCGGCCACGACCACCGCGAGCCCGGCGAGCAGCACCTGGCCGACGCGCTTCCTCAGCGAAGCGGGTGCGAGGACCACGTACAACAGGGCGAGAACCGGCAGGATCAGGAAGGCCTGGAGGGTCTTCACCAGGAAGGCGAAGCCGATCGCCGTACCCGCCCACAGCAGCCACTTCGTCTGGGCCTTCTCCAGCGCGCGCAGCGTGCAGTAGACCGCGGCGGCCATCAGCAGCGCGAGGGCCGCGTCCGGGTTGTTGAAGCGGAACATCAGGGCGGCGACGGGCGTGAGCGCGAAGACCGCCATGGTGATGAAGCCGGCGGTGGCGCTGAACCGGCGGCGCACGGAGGCGTACAGCACGCCCGCCGTGGCGACGGCCATCAGGACCTGCGGGAACAGGATCGCGAAGGAGTTGAGCCCGAAGATCCGTACCGACAGCGCCATCGGCCACAGCGAGGCCGGGGGCTTGTCGACGGTGATGGCGTTGGAGGAGTCCAGCGAGCCGAAGAAGAACGCCTTCCAGGACTGGCTGCCCGCCTGGACGGCCGCCGAGTAGAAGGAGTTGGCGTATCCGGAGGCCGTGAGGTTCCAGGTGTACAGCGCGCCGATCACCAGCAGCGCGGCGAGGAACGCGGGCCGCACCCAGCGGTGGTCCTCGGGCCGCCCTCTCCACGGCCTCCGCCCGACGGGCTGCTTGGGTTCGCCGGCGCCGGGGGCCGCGACGGGCTCCTGTACGGCGGCAGTGGTCATCGTCGTCGTCATCGTCGGGGGCGTCGTCGGGGTCATCGTGCGTTCCTCGAATCGTGATCGTGCGGGCGCACCGGCTGCAGCTGCATGGTCGCGTCCCCCCAGGTGCGGTCCGCGACGTCAACGGCGCGGAACTGGGTTGTCGTGTACGGGGATGAGGGCGCCGTCGCGTACTCGGCGACGCGGATTCCCCCGGTGGAGGTCGAGTAGGTGGGCGAGGCCACGACGGTGGAACCCGTGGGCGTCTCGTCCCGCCGGTCCGGGAACACCCACGCCCGGAAGAGCAGGAACCGCAGCACCGTCGCCGCGAGGTTGGCGGCGATGAGGACCGCCAGTTCCGTGGAGTGCGCGGGGTCGGACGTCGCCGCGTTGAGGGCGGCGAGCGAACCGCTGGTGAGGGCCAGGCCGATGCCGAACACCGCCAGGCCCTGCGCCTGATGCCGTACGGCACCGGCCCGGCCGCGCACCCCGAAGGTGAGGCGCCGGTTGGCCGCCGTGTTGGCGACCGCCGAGAGGAGCAGGGCGAGCGCGTTGGCGACCTGCGAGCCCGTGAACGTACGGAAGCCGCTGTAGAGAAGGAGATAGAAGAGCGTGGACAGGCCGCCGACCACGCAGAAGCCGACCAGCTGGCGGGCGAGGCCGCGTGGCACGTCCTGGATCTCGCGGTCGCGCGGGTCGTCGCCGAACGGGCGGACGAGGCGGTCGAGCGGCAGGGAGCCGGTGGTGAGGGCCCTGCCGACCCGCCAGACGCCCTTGAGGTCGTCGGTCGCCGTCTTCACGAGGTGCACGGTGGAGTCGGGGTCGTCGACCCAGTCGACCGGGACCTCGTGGATACGGAGCCCGGCCCGCTCGGCGAGGACCAGCATCTCGGTGTCGAAGAACCAGCCGGTGTCCTCCACCAGCGGCAGCAGCACTTGAGCCACGTCCCTGCGGATCGCCTTGAAGCCGCACTGGGCGTCCGAGAAGCGGGCCTGGAGCGAGCCGCGCAGGATGAGGTTGTAGGCGCGGCTGATGAACTCCCGCTTGGGGCCGCGCACCACCCGGGAGGTCCGGGCGAGCCGGGAGCCGATCGCCAGGTCCGAGTGACCGGAGATCAGCGGCGCCACCAGCGGGAGCAGCGCGTTGAGGTCGGTGGACAGGTCGACGTCCATGTAGGCGAGGACCGGCGCGTCGGACGCGTACCACACCGTCCGCAGGGCCTGCCCGCGCCCCTTCTGCTCCAGCCGGAAGTTGGTGACCTCCGGTATCGCCGCCTCCAGCCGCGCGGCCACCTGAGGGGTGGTGTCCGTGGACGCGTTGTCCGCGATGGTGATGCGGAACGCGTAGGGGAAGGTACGCGTGAGGTGGTCATACAGTCTGCGGACGCACGGCTGGAGGTCCTTCTCCTCGTTGTAGACGGGGATCACTACGTCCAGGACAGGCGTTTCGGCACGTCCGGCCGGGAGGTGCTCCCGCGCCGGCAGATCGCCGGGAGAAGAGTCGGTTCGCATGGGAACGACTCTGGTCAGGCCCCCTGTCGCACCCGTGTGGTGGCGCTGTGCTGTGCCTGTGAGTCCAGTTGCCAGTTTGTTTCCGGCGCGGGGGCGGGCAGTTCGGGGCCGAGCGCGGGCAGGCGCACGGTTAACACGGTCATGCCGGGCACGCTGTCGACGGTCACTGCACCGCCGTGCGCCGCCGCCACGGCGTGCACGATGGCCAGCCCGAGGCCGGTCGAGCCGGAGGCACGGGAGCGCGACGAATCGCCTCGCGCGAACCGTTCGAAGACCCGCGGCAGCAACTCCTGCCGAATGCCCGGCCCGTCGTCCCGCACGTCCACGCACAGCCACGGCCCGCGCCGCTGCACGCGCGCGGTGACGGTCGTACCGGGGGGTGTGTGCGTACGGGCGTTGGCGAGCAGGTTGACGAGGACCTGCTGCAGGCGCGCCGCGTCCGCCGACACGAGCGCGGGCTCGTCGGGCAGGTCGAGGCGCCAGTTGTGGTCCCGGCCCGCCGCGCGCGCATCGCTGACGGTGTCCACGACGAGGGGTACGAGGTCGGTCTGCTCGAACTGGAGGGGGCGCCCGGCGTCGAGGCGGGCGAGCAGGAGCAGATCCTCGACGAGGAGGGTCATACGGCCGGACTCGGACTCGATGCGCCCCAGGGCGTGCCGGGTGTCGGGCCCGATTTCCTCGCGCCCGCGTCTCGTCAGCTCGGCGTAACCGCGGATGGACGCGAGCGGCGTACGCAGCTCATGACTGGCGTCCGCCACGAACTGCCGTACGCGCGTCTCGCTCCGCTGCCGCGCGTGCAGGGCTCCGTGGACGTGGTCGAGCATTCTGTTGAGCGCGGCCCCGACCTGTCCGACCTCGGTGTGCGGGTCGGTCTCGGACTCGGGGACCCGCTCGTCGAGGGTCACCTCGCCGGTGTGCAGGGGGAGTTCGGAGACACGGGTGGCGGTGGCGGCGACCCTGCGGAGGGGGCGCAGGGCCAGGCCGACGATCACGGAACCTGCGATGCCCGCCGCAACCAGGCCGACGCCGGTGACGCTGACCTCGACGAGGATGAGGGTGTCGAGGGTGCTGGAGACCTCGGTGGTGGGCAGGGCCACGTAGTAGGAACCGTTGGGGCCGTTCCGGTACTCGACGCGGTACTCGCCCAGCCCCGTGATGGTCACGGTGTGCGGCTCGTCGTCCTGGGGCACCTCAGCCAGCTCGGTCATCTGGGCGGCGGAGAGCGCGTACGCCGTGGCGTCCGTGACCCCGCTGTCGTCCGTCGAGGCCTTGCTGTACATGCCGTCGGTGATGGTGCCGGTCTCGACCTTCGCGGCGATGGTGCCGATCACCTGCCCCGGGCCCCGAGTGACGAACTCCGAGAGGTCGGGCTCCTTGCTCTGTGTCTCGGGCTCGCCGGGCGCGGGCGGCATGCCCTCCGGCATGCCGCCGGGACCGCCGCCCGCCGCGCGCCCCACCGCCTCACTGAGCGAGCTGTCCAACTGATCGTACAGATGCTCGCGGAGCGCGATCGTGGTCACCGCACCGATGACCGTGCACACCACCGCGATGAGCGCCACCGCGGAGACGACGAGCCGCGTACGCAGGGTGCGCGGCTTACGTCCCCGCCTCTGCTTGCTCTGCGCATTGCCCTGCGCGTTGCTCCGCACATTGCTCTGCGCATTGCGCCGCGCACGCGGCCGTCGTCGCTCACTCATGACGCGGCGGGCTTGATCAGGTAACCGGCACCGCGCCGGGTGTGGATCATCGGCTCCCGGCCCGCGTCGATCTTCCGCCGCAGGTAGGAGATGTACAGCTCGACGACATTGGCCTGACCGCCGAAGTCGTACGACCACACGCGGTCCAGGATCTGCGCCTTGCTGAGCACGCGCCGCGGGTTGCGCATGAGGAAGCGCAGCAACTCGAACTCGGTCGCGGTGAGGTGGATGCTCGCCCCGCCGCGCGACACCTCGTGGCTGTCCTCGTCGAGGGTGAGATCCCCGACGACCAGCACGGAGTCCGAGCGCCGGTCGGCCGCACCGGAGCGCCGGATGAGGCCGCGCAGCCGTGCGACGACTTCTTCGAGGCTGAACGGCTTGGTGACGTAGTCGTCGCCACCGGCGGTCAGGCCCGCGATACGGTCCTCGACCGCGTCCTTGGCGGTGAGGAAGAGAACCGGCACGTCGGGCAGTTCGCGTCGCAGCCGCCCGAGGACGGCCAGCCCGTCCATGTCCGGCAGCATCATGTCGAGGACGACGGCATCGGGCCGGAACTCCCGGGCGGCCTGCACCGCACCCTGTCCGTCACCCGCGCTACGGATCTGCCAGCCTTCGTAGCGAAGGGCCATGGACAGCAGTTCGGTGATCGACAGCTCGTCGTCCACCACAAGCACTCGGACGGGGCTCCCGTCCGGCCTCAGCAGTTCGGTGCGCCCCTGGGGCGAGGTCGTGGTCATAGCCTCCACGATGTCGGTCAGCTCTGAGAGGACGCTTTCGGGAACCTGTGATTTTTCTGAGAAACGCACAGGTGTCTCTCAGGGAACGCCTGGGAGACCATCGGGGTTGGGGGTTGGGGGAGAACCTCGCGCTGTGAGGGTTCGCTGAGTGGGTTCGCTGAGAGGGCGCTGTACGTCGGCGGGGTGCCGGCGAGGTCAGCAGGCCCGGGGCCTCGGCCCTCATGGCCGCAACGAACCCGACGGGCGCCTTCAATTGATCGATTGATCGCTCATGTCGCCGCTCCCCCCATCCGTTTCCCCATCCCATCCCATCCCATCCGCTCCCCTCACCGCCCTCTCAGAAAAGCCCACTCTGGACAGCCCCAGTTCCCCTCAACTCCCTTACTGGCACGGTGAGTACGTCCCCTTCCCCACCGCCTTCCCCACCGCCGTCGCCGGCGGCGGCAACAAGCTCCCACCCGGTCATCAACCGCGTGTCGAGGACGACGACCCCACGCCCGGTGGCCAGATGCAGATCGGGCCCGGCGACGGCGAGCACCTCGCCGCCCACGACCCCGCCCGCGGCCAGCTCGCTCACCACCCCGCTCGCGGCCGGCAGCCCGGCGAGCCCGAACACGTCGGCGTGGTCGACCGGTTGGCACGGCATCCGCTCCAACGACTCCGGCCAGCCGTCGAGCGCCACCGCGCGGGCGTGGAGCTCGATTAGCTCGGCCGCCCGGTCCTCGTCGGCCGCCGGCAAGGCAGCCCGTACGACCCGCTTGTCGGCGTACGGAATCCGGTCCGGCACCTTGAGCGCGGCCCGCAGCACCTCCTCCGCGCGCCGGGCGGCCATCAGCGGCCCTCGCCCCAGCCAGCTGAAGGAGACGGCCCCCTGCTCCAACAGCCGCGCCGAGCCCCGCTCGACCGCGGTGATGCCCACCTTGACCATGCCGGGCCCGAACCACGCGAGGTACACGTGGTACGGCCGCGGATCGTCCGCAATGGTGTCGGCGGCCACGGAGTGCGCCCGGTCCAGCCGCGCGCACTCCTCACACCGCGCCCCCGTGCTCCGCCCCGGCACGCCCGCCCGCACCGGACACGGATGCCCCCGCGCACCCACACACGTCCGCTCGCTCCCCGTCATCACTCCAAAGGCCACCCTCTTCCCCCGTGGCAGAGCACTCCTCCGCCCGCCTTCCCACACCAACCGCGGCTCCGCGCCGACCCACCGCAGCCCCGCACATCTCCACGCCCGTGCCATCCCTCACGAGATTAGGGGGCCCCACTGACAACGCCCCTGACCAGGCACAACGCGGCCACCGGCACAGGTCGGCCGACAGCCTCGGCGGAGACGGGGCCCTACTCGGCAGACTCGGAACCCTCCTCGGAGGAGACGGCCGACGGAACCGCAGACGTGACAACAGGAGCCGTGACATCAGGAGCCGTGACGACACTAGCCGTGACATCAGGCGAGACGACAGACGCAGCCGCGACGGCAGACGACGAAGACCGCCTCCCCTGCCCCCACTCCCTCCCCCTCCCCGCCAACCGACACCCAAGACACCCCGGATGACCTTCCCTCACCGCCAGATCCCGCACCCGCCACCCCCACTGCTCCCTCGGCCGCCGCCCCGACGGCTTGCCCCACCCGGCGAGGTGCAGCGCCCAGGTGACCAGCAGGCTCACCACCCCGATCCCGAGCCCACCCACCACCACCGCGGCCGACGCCGTACACACGCCCAGCCCCACCACCACGCCCCCGACGCTCGCGACCCCGAAACCGGTCCATCCTGCGAGCGTGTGCCCGTGGTCATACTGATGTGCACTCACGTGCCTGCCTCCCTCATGGGCAGCGGAACTCCACCGTCGAAGAAGGGACCGAGGAAGCCTCACCCAATCCCTCACCACCTAAGAAATTTACTAGATAAACCTCTCATGATCTAAACCTCTCACGATCTAAGGCAATCCCCACATGCAAGCCAAGCCGCGCCCCACCGCCACCCCGGCCGAGGCGCTGTCGGCAATGGACTCCCTCATCGCGGCCCACCTGCTCGGCCAGCAGGAGATGGCCCAGCGACTGGGCCTGAACGTCACCGACCTGCTCTGCTTCGCCTGCGTCCTGAAGGCGGGCGACAACCTCCTCACGGCAGGCGACCTGGCAGAACATGCCCACGTCACGACGGGCGCGATGACGGGCATCCTCAACCGCCTCGAACGCGGCGGCTTCATCACCCGCCGCCCCGACCCGACCGACCGCCGCCGCGTCCGCGTCGCCGCCGTCCCGTCCGCGGTCACCCGCGTCGAGACGCTCTACGGCCCCTACTACGCCCGCCTCAACGAACTCTTCGCCGACTACTCCCCCGACGAAATCGCCGTACTCACCGACTGGTTCACGCGTACGACGGGGCTGGCCCAGGCCTACATCGACGAACTCCGCGATCAGGACGTCCAGGACGGCGCCTGAGGTCGGTGCCCCGACCCCGTTGGTAGGGCTGGCTCCACCCTCGGTTGGGGAGGCTGCCTCCTCGTGCGGAGGAGCGGGCGACGGGATCGTGGAACCCGGCTGATCAGAGGTTCAGCAGAGGTTCAACGGTCCCCGCCCGGAAGGAACTCCCATGACGCCGCCGCTCTCACCGAAGCCGACCCAGGCGCATGAGACGCGGCACACAGACGAACCGACGACGACCGGGAGCGACACGCACCACCCCTCTGCCCCTGCCCCGCCCGGCCCTCTCGCCTCCTTCGTACGCTTCGTCGTGTGCGGGGGCGGAGTGGGCCTCGCCTCCAGCGCCGCGGTACCACTGCTGGCCACGCTGATGCCCTGGGCAGCGGCGAATGCGCTGGTCACCGTCGCCTCGACCATCCTCTGCACCGAACTCCACGCCCTGTTCACCTTCGGCGCCGGCCGCCGTCCCGGCCGGCGCCAGCACCTCCAGTCCGCGAGCTCGGCCACGGCCGCCTACGTGGCGACGTCCGCCGCGGTCCTTGCGCTCCACGCGGTCCAGCCGTCGCCCGACCTGCTCTGGGAGCAGACCGTCTACCTGACCGCCTCCGGCCTCGCGGGCATCGGACGCTTCCTGGTGCTACGGCTGCTCGTCTTCACGGCTGACCGGAAGACCGAGACGGCCACGCTGGTGAAGTTCCCGGCACAGGACCGCGAGACGGAAGGATCGGCAGGGTCGGCCACCGCGCTCCACTGCTGTGCGGCGGCCTGACCCGAGCACGCGTCGAGCGGGAAAGACGTAAACGCCTCGCTGCACGACCCCAAACGCCAGAGGCCCCGGATCTCTCCGGGGCCTCTGACCTGTGCGCACTCGGCAGGATTCGAACCTGCAACCCTCTGATCCGTAGCTCTATGTGGATCGGTCGGTGGCGGTCATACCGGTTGCGCTGCGGCTTCGAGGGCCGCTGACGGACGGGGGCGGTGGCTGGGGTTGCTGTACTTCGTTGCTGTACGACAGCCTTCGCTGCATGGACGTGAACGAGTTCTTGTCCCGCCCCTTGGTGGCACGCGTGGCGACCAACGGCCCTGAGGTCCGGCCAGTGTGGTTCCTCTGGGAGGACGGCGCGTTCTGGTGGCTTACCGGCTCCTACTCGCGGATGGAGCAGCTTCTTGCCAAGGGATCGCGGGTCGCGCTGGTGGTCGATACATGTGACCTGTCCACGGGGGCAGTGCACTCTGTGACGTGCCAAGGCGTCGCGGAGGTTGTGCCGCTCGACCGGGCCAAGGCGGTCCGGAAGTTGACCCGCTACCTCGGCCCTGAGGACCTGTGGCCAGTGCGCTTCTCCGCTCCGCTGGATGACCCTGCGACCAGGATGATTCGGTTCACGCCCGATCGTTCACCTCGCCTGCAAGATCGATCCTGGTGACAGCACGGTGGCCGACGCACGTTTTCCAACTGGGTTGGTGGGGTGGTGGGCTGTGCGCAGGGGCGTTCACGTGGGTTCATGGGTTGCTGGCCGGTGGGCCAGGCCTGGCTTACGGTCTCGGCTGAATGCCTGTGAACGGGGCTGATTGAGACGCAAAGCGAGACGGGCCACGGCCGAGGTGCTCGTGCCGATCATGTAGTGGTCGACTGGTCCTGCTCGCCGCCATCCGGGCGGTTTCCGTGTTCGGAACGGCCGGTGTTGGGCGGTGCGTCACGCATCAGGCTTCAGCCTCCCCACAACACCGGCCACTTCACTGCGTTGGGCGGCAGCTCCAACGACTCCGTCGCGGCGGTCCAGTGTTCAGCCGGCACCCCAGAAGGCGTCCTCGGCCTGCTGGTCGGCGGAGAACAGCCACACCTCCGCGATCTTGTCGCCCTCGACCCTCAGCACGTCGACCCCGTCCATCGACATCTCATTACCGGCGCGCTTGGCCGAGAAGTGGACAGGGATCGCGACCAGCGCGCCGTTGACCATGGCGTCGCCGGTCAGTCGCAGTTCGAAGGTCCCCTCGGTGGCGGCCATCTGGGCGGCGAACATCTCGCCCACCTCGGCCCCGCCGCTGTAGGTGCCGGAGACCGCGTTGTCGCCGGGCTGGTGCCACACGATGTCGTCCGCGAACAGGCCTGCGACCGCGGCGAAGTCCTTGGCGGACACCGCGTCGACGTAGCGGCCGGTGACGGCGAGCGTGTTCGACTCCATGGTGATGCTCTCCTTCGTCGAGTTCTTGCTGCTGGAGCCCTATACTCACCATCGGTAACCAGTCACCTCAACGTAACCAATGGGTCGGTGTGACGCATGCCACAGCATCCGGATTTCAACGTGATGACCGCGACCTGCCCCTCCCGCACGTCGCTGGCCCGTATCGCCAACAAGTGGACCGCCATGGTCGTCATCGCACTCAGCAGCGGCAGGATGCGCTTCCGCGACCTGCGGACCACCGTCGACGGCATCAGCGCCAAGGTCCTCACCGACACCCTGCGGGACCTCGAACGCGACGGCCTCGTCACCCGCCACGTCTACGCCGAGGTGCCGCCCCGGGTCGAGTACGAGCTGACCTCGCTGGGACGCACGCTGCACATGCCCTTGGAGGCACTGGGCCGCTGGGCCGAGGAGCACATCGAAGAGGTGCTCGCGGCGCGTGAGGAGTACGACACCCGCCGCTGACCTCTCAAGGAAAGGACCGGGAGAGAAGGCCGGCCCCGGGCAAGCCAGGAGCCGTTGATGGCTGGCGCTCTCAGCTTGGGAAACTAAGGACATCTAGGGCTTGCTCCGGGGCTGACCTGCAGCGGAGCGGTGTCGACGCCTGGTGGGCGGTCGACTGGTTCCCCGTGGTTCCCCGCACGATCTGGCACGCATCTGGCACGTCCGTCCTCGGCCTCGCCGATCGTGGGCGCCCTCGGCCCAGCGATCGGGCCTCGGAACAAGTTGGCGGGCCGCTCTCATGTTGATGAAAGGCGTGATGCCCGAGGTTCCCTTCGCCGATCGAGCACGTGGCGGGTATGCGGCAGACTGCCGTTATGGGGATGGCAAGGGCAGTGATGATGCTGGTCTTCGTGCTCGGGTTGACCTCCGCTATTGGGAAAGCGCGTAAGGGCCAGTGGTGGGCGGCCGGCGCGGTCTTCCTTCCCTCCCTCGGCATGGTGGTGATGCCGCTTGGCGGCGTGGAGCGGCGGAGCGCGTCGCTCTTCTGGCTGGGATGCCTGTTCGTGGCGGCCGACTTCGGCACGGAGGCCTTGGGCTATTGGAGAACTCGAACTCTTGGCAGGGAGCAGGTGGGCCATTGAGGGAGCGACGCGTCGAGGTTGGTAGAGCTCAATGGGCGAGTCAACGGACAAAAAGATCTTGCAACGGCCCCTACCAGATAAATCGGTCAGGGGCCGTTGCGCTGCGTGCCGCCCATGGGTGAGCAGTTCCCGCTGCTCCGCGCCCGACCGGGCACGACCGGGACACGGTGACTTCTCATCCGTAGCTCTACAGAGATCGGTCACTGGAGGCCATACAGGCTGTCGGAAGGGTCGCGACAGCTGATGTTGGGCACTGGCGGTTGCTGGGGTTGCTGTACGTTGCTGCTGTACTTCGAGCGCGTGCAGGGGGGCGGCAATGGATGAACGTACGTTCGCGATCATGGAAACCATGAGGTCTGCGCAAGCGGACAAGATGGTCCGAGCCGTGAAGAAAGAAGTTGAGGCCAAGCCCGACATCTCCGGCAGTGAGGTCTTGGTCCTGCTTGAAGGATTGGCCCACGAGGCTCAGGAGCGTGCCACCGAGGCCATGGCGGAGACCGAGCCCGATCGGGATACGTGCGCCAGGTGCGGACAGCCCATCGAAACGGCCTCCGGGAACAGGGAACGCTGGCTTCACAGCTCTGATCGGAGCCGTGGCTGCCGGGCAGCCACCTTCGACCCAGAGAACGGCTGGAACGACGAGATCCCGAGGTCATGGATGGCTACCCCCAGTAGGCCTCGCTCCTGACGAACAGTTGAGGACTCCTACGCGCGGAGTCTCCGGCGAACACACAACGGGCCCACACGCTTTCCAAGTCTGTTGGTGGGTTACGGAGCGTCGTTCAGGGCCGTTCACCTGCGTTCATAGGGGGTTGGCGGCCCGCGTCGTGCCTGCTACGGAACGCGACTGAACGCTCCTGGACGCAGATGAATGAGGTCTTCTCGGCAACGTGATAGTTGCGGTGTGTGACGAGGTGCGGGTGCCCGCTCGCGGCCTAGGAGCGTGTCTCAGTAACCGGCAACCCGCTTGCGGTTCGTGATCATTCATGCGGGATGATCTCGGTATGCGTGATGGGGATGGGCTGTTC
>NZ_JBSFUU010000122.1:0-20186 GCF_053591955.1 Streptomyces sp. NPDC002845
GCCGCACACCGAGCGCGGCAACCGGGTGAACAACTGCACACACGGGGTCAAAAGTCACCGACCCCAAAGGGGTCCAGGTTCAGAGACCGCCGACAACCCCGCGCAGCCCGCCACCCGGGTGCCGCGCGCGCTCGAGCCAGGAGAGCCAGCGTCCAGAGCCCGCTGCTCCCGGCCGGCTACGCGAGTGCACAGGCGTAGCCGTTGGGACGGAGCACTCGGGACCGCTCCATGGCTCCGGCCGGGATCCCGGCCGGAGCCACTCACCTATGGGCGGTCATTTCTCGCACGGCGCCGACGTCTGCGGGTGGCTTCTCGTGCCTGCTGGTACCGGCCACAGCAGTCGCTTGTCGTGGCATCTCGCGGGCTCCCGTCACGACGGCGCCGTGTCCCGCTGACCGGGCCGGACCGAGTCCCATGCCCGCGTAAGTGAAGAACAGCACCGTCAGCATCGATCCTGCATACAGCGTCATCTCCACCAGCGACATGGCGAGCACTCCTACGGTGAACAGCAGGGGGGCTGCGCGATGGAGGGTCAGACGCCGGAGGAGCTCGCCCAGGAACAGCATCAGCATCAGGACGGCCGGGAGTCCTGCCGAGGCGAATACGTTGACGAGCAAGTTGTAGGGCTGGATCTGGTCCGCTGCGCCCGACGCTGAGATTCGGAGATGCTCCACGGACGACACGTACCCCCACCCGGCCCCGAAGACGGGGTCCTCCAGGCCGGCACGGATTCCGTTGACTACGCTCACCACCCGGAGATCTCCGCTGGCCGGGTTGAGGCCGAACCACCGTGTGACCAGGTCAACGGCCTTCAGCCCCAGCAGCCCAAAGGCGAGGAAGACAGCGGTGAGCCGCACGAGTGACACCTTCTTCTGCGCCCAGACGGCGAGCACCACAACGGTGGCGAACCACACACTGCGCGTCTGTGTCAGAAAGATCCCGAACAGAAGCACCGCGCCGACGGCCCAACGGCCGGTGAACCGCATCTCGGATGTCAGCAGGGGACACAGCGCGGCCAGCAGGAGCACACCCATCTGGGCCGGGTCTCCGATGTCCAGCCCGACGAGCCGCGTCTGGCCCTGAAGCACTCCACCAACGATGTTGACCAGGGCATAGCCCAGGACGACGCGGTAGATCTGTCCACGGTCGGTCTCGCGATTCGACAGCAGGGCGAACACCGCGCAGTAGACGGTGATCCGCAGCAACGGTGTGATGGCCGTGCCTGCGCCCACCGTGGCCAGGAACGACCAGGCCAGGAACAGCCCGAGCCACACCTTGACGTGGCGATGGGCGGCCTTCTGCTCTGTGCGCCGCTGGACGAGACAGCGCAACAGGTGGCTGAGCAACAGGACATCGCTGATGAGCAGCGGCCCGACCAGCGGCTGCTGCAGGGCGGGGACGCCCAGTCCGTGGCCCAGCACGATGGCGCCGGCCAACAGGAGAGCTGGCGGGAGCGTGAGTGTTGCAAGCCCGCAGAGAGCCATCAGTGCCGCCGAGAACAGCCATACCGGACCGACGGAGTGAGGGCTGGTCGCCATCGCACCACCCGGGGTGGACTCCGCGAGAACTGAGCCGGAACCATCAGTCACGGCCTCGAGCACGACGATCAGCAATGCGCAGACCGCAACAGCACCGGTCGCGATCAGTACGGCTTCTCGGGACAGGGGCCGCATCCGCATGATCCCTCCGCGGTATAAGGACGGCCTCATGCGGCGTCCTTGGTCAGCTACTGGGCCAGTGTGACCGCGCAGCACACGCGAACGGGCCCGGCGCGCGGAACTCTCTCTCGGCGTACGCCGTTGGGGTACACCACTTCGTGGGGCGTGGCTCGTCGGCACCACCGACGGATGCGATCGTGCGACGCTGAGGCTGGCGCCGCGGTCTCACGGCCTGGCCGGCCCCACATCGTCGCCCTTGCCTGCAGCCTGCGTATCTTCGCCAGCAGGCATTTCTCGGGAGGAAGACGTGATGTTCTGTAGCAACCAGATGCTCGGACGTGACCTGTTCGCGGGGGCCCCTCCCGAGGGGATCGAGCCGACGACCGGCGGGCACCGCCTCTCGACCCTCATGCCGCAGTCCTTGTACCGGCACAAGTCGGAGATGCGCGGCAGAGCGTCCGCGGTAGCGCGGCCGGAGACGGTACTGGCGTGAGGGTCACTCGCCGACGGACGGCGCGTCGCGCAGAGTACACGCACGATCCGACGACCACGGCGCGAATCTGCGAAGTGATCAAGACTCTCGACCCCGGTGGCGCCGAGGTGCTGCTGGTCGAGCGCCTCCGCCGGGCACGGCGGGCCGGGTTGGAGTACACCGTGGTCTTCATGCAAGCGGCGACCGACGAATTGTGCGATGCTCTCCGGTCCGCCGGGGTGAAGGTCGTCGACCTGCGCGACTGCCCGCGATGGCTCCGCTATGCCAGGTTGATCGGGGTGGTCAGGCGCCTCGCACCCGACGTGATCAACGTGCACTCGCCCTCGCCCGCAGCTGCGCTGCGCCCCTTCGTCCACCTCATGCGGCCCCGGCCCTTGCTGATCTCGACGGTCCACCAGGAGCGCTACAACTCACTGGCCATGTTGCTGAACCGTCCCACCCGCTGTCTCGATGACCTCGTGGTGGCGGTCTCTCCGCAGGTCGCCAGAGCGCGAAGCGTGCGGGGTGCCCGCCGCGTCTGCACGCATGTCCACGGCATCGACGTCGGCATGCAGCGCCACTGGGCCGAGCATGCCGACCAGGTACGGCAGGAATTCAGGATTCCTCTGAACGCCTTCGTGCTCACGTGTGTGGCCAATATGAGACCTATCAAGAACCATCTATTACTTATCGACGCGGCGTCACGGGTACTCGCCCGCCGTCCTGACGCGCTCTTCGTACTCGCCGGGGACGGCCCCCTGCGGGGGCAGGTCCTGGCCGAGATCGACCGGAGGGGACTGCGCGACCGGGTCCGCTTCCTGGGTAGGGTGCCACAGGCCAATCGCCTGGTGGCAGCTTCGGACGTGCTGCTTCTGTCCTCGCACAGCGAGGGTCTGCCGGTCGTGGTCATGGAGGCGCTCGCGGCCGGTGTACCGGTGGTCGCCACTGCGGTCGGCGGCATTCCCGAACTGATCGACGACAACCGCAATGGGATCCTCACCAGACCGGGCTCGCCGGACGCCCTCGCGGAGGGCATCCTGCGGGCCATGCGCCCCGAGGTCCATCGAGTCCTCGCCGCCGGGGCACGCGCAGATGCCGCGAAGGTGGACGTGGCGGGTACCGCCGACTGGTTCGACGAACTCTACGCGACCATGACGGCCGAGGCGCGTCAAGGCTGATCCCGCTCACGTCAGCACGCTCCTCGACCTCATCTACGGCTCCCCGTACACGTTTCTGTCGACAGCCGCGACCGTGTTGTCGGCGGGCGCCACGCTGCCGGCACGGTGGCCCGGAGCAAAGTGCTGCCGTCGGCCCTGGGGTTCCGGGCGTGCGGCTGTCCTTCCTGACCGCCGAGGCAATCTGCCGGCTCGGAATCCTCGTCGGCGTCACTCAGGTCTGGGCCGACGCTGTGCGCCTGGCGCAGGCTTCAGCGTGGGGCTCCCTGTGCCTGACGGCTCCGAGTTCAGCCGGTTGGCTTGTCATCCTGTGGGTTCTCGTCATGTTGATGCCACGCACCCGCGACTCGTCCGGGCCGAGCCCCATGCCCGCGTAGGTGAAGAACAAAAGCGTCGGCATGGATCCGGCGTACAGGGTCATCTCTGTCAGCGGGATGACGACCACGCCGAGAGCGAAGAGCAAAGGAACTCCGTGCCGTGCGGCCAGGCGCCGGAGGAGCTCCGAGACAGAGTCCACATCCGCAGGCTCCCTCCGAGGTCTGGAGGACGGCCTGGTGCCTGCGTCCCGTCGGCCCGGTCGCCGTGCCCAGTGTGGCTGCGGCGCAAAGGCCGACTGTTCCGGCACGCGGGGCGCCGTGCCGGAGATACGCCATCGGGGTGCACCAAATCGTGCGGCGCGGCTCGTCGGCACCGTCGCCGAGGACCGCCGTGCGACGCTCAGGTGATCGCCGACTGAACAGGGGTCCCCGGGATGCACGGCACAAATGACAGGGCCGCCGTCTGTCGGACCAGCCAGCAATTGCACTGCCTGGGCGAAGTGATGGACGAACTGCTGAGCCCGCTCACCGAACTGGAGCGGCGCGTACACCAGAAGAGCAACTATTACGACGATGAACCGTGGCAGGCCGAGAACTTCGCCCGGGAGCTTCCCGGAAAGCAGGAGTTGAGCCTCGTGGCCACCGTCTCCGGACGGCCGGTTGGTTTTGTGATCGCCTCCCGGAAGCCCGACGGAACGCACATTCATCGCGTGGCCACCGACCCGGGCCACCGGTGCACCGGCATCGCCTCCCGGCTGCTCTCCCGCGTCCTCGCGCAGGCGCCCGGCACCGTCACCCTCGTGTGCGACCCGCGCAACAAGCCGGCACTCGCTCTCTACACACGCGCGGGATTTCACATCACCGGCACCACGCCGGACGGCAAGTTGTCCCTCGCAACCGGCACCGCTCCCCTGCAGCGGGTGTTCTCGGAGAGGAAGACGTGATGTTCTGCAGCAACCCGATGTTCGAGCGCAGCCTTTTCGTGGGGGCCCATCTCGACGACATTGAGCTGGCGGCCGGCGGCACCGCGGCACGGCTGGTCCATGCGGGAGCGCAGGTGCGCTTCCTGGTGATGAGCACCTCCGAGTACACCAACTACGACGGCAGTCACTTCCGCGACGCGGACGTGGCGGTGGCCGAGGGCCGGGAGGCCGCGGCGACGCTCGGGGTGAAGGAGATCGACATCCTCCGGTTCCCCGCCAAGGACGTGGAGAACCACTCGACCGTCGTGGAGTCGATCAACGAGGTCGTCGACGACTTCCGCCCGACGATGATCTTCACCCACTGGCCGTTCGACACCCACCGGTCCCACGCCAATACGGCGCTCGCCACCATTGCGGCTGGCAGGTACTACAACTCCGTCGTGATGTACGAGCCCATCACGCCTTCCGGGCGCAGCTATGTCGGTTTCCGCCCGCAGCTGTACATCAGCATCGACGACACCATCGAGCAGAAACTCCAGGCTCTGCGTCAGCACAAGTCCGAGTACGAGAAATACGGCGAACAGTGGATCGAAGGCGTCGAGGCACGATCACGCTACCGCGGTTACGAGATGCGTGCCCGCTACGGCGAGACATTCGAGGTTTCGCGGCTGGAAGGCCTGCTGGCATGAGGATCACGATCCATCAGCCCGAGCATCTGCCGTGGCTCGGCCTGCTGGCCAAGGTCGCCGCGTCGCAGCTGTGGGTCGTCCTCGACTCCGTGCCGTACCGGAAGAATTACTTCCAGAACCGCAATCGTGTCCTCCTCGACGGGCAGCCCGCATGGGTGACCGTCCCGGTGACCGCCCCGTTCGGCACCCCGATCCGTGACGTACGGATCTGCGAGGTGCCCTTCTGGCGGCGGCGCTACCGCGGACGCCTGGCGCAGGCGGTGGCCGGAACACCGGGTGCCGGTCGGGTCGACCACCTGCTGTCGTTGATCGACTCCGTGGCACCGGGCAGTTCCCTCGCCAACCTCAACCTCGACGTCGCGGACTGGCTACTGGCGCAATTCGACGTCAAAGTGCCGAGGATCCGCTCCTCCGAACTCGGCGCATCGGGATGCAAGGGAGAACTGATCATCAAGCTGTGCCGGGCGGTGGGGGCCGACGAGTACCTCGCGGGACCCTCCGGACGTGACTACCTGGACCTGGACGCGTTCGCCGAGCACGGGATCACTGTGCGCTTCTTCGACTTCGATCATCCGACATATGCCCAGGGCGACGACGCCTTCGTGCCCTGCCTCTCGGCCGTCGACGCCTGGGCTCGCCTCGCCCCCGAGGAACTGCCGCCTCTGCTGTCCAGTTACCGGCTCGGTGCCTCGTGACCGCCGCGTCCGCCCGCGCGTCCGCAGCGACGCCACACCACCGGCTCACAGTGGTGACCATCTCAGGTGCCCGGCAGGCGAACGTCGACGACTCCGCGGACTTCCGCACCTGGGCAGCGCTGTCCGACCGCGTCGGCCACGCCCGGTGCATCTGGGCGGGCCCTCACCTGGAATGCCGCCGAGGCTCGATGCATGTCCTCAGGCGGCCGCGCCGCACGGGCCCACGCTCGCTGATCTGGGCGGCCGGGTCGGTGCGCATCGGTGTGCGCGTGGCGCGCGCCGCCACACGCAGCGGCGAGACCGTCGTACTCAACGGCGCCGAACCATGGGGATGGCTCTCCGCCTGGCTCGTGGCGCGCCTGGTCCGCCGCCCATGGCTGATGGACATCCACGGCGACTACCTCGCCCTGCCGGTGGCTTCGCTGGGCCGTTGGCGCCGAGCGGTTCTCCGGCGGGCCGTCGTCTCATTCGCCCGTCGTGCCAGTGCCCGCAGGGTGGTCGCCCAGTCGATGTTCGACGCACTGGACCGGCGCGGCATCCCATCCGTCCTGGTCCCGCCGCGGCTGCTGCCGATCTGGGAGAAACCGCTGATGCGTGCCCGGCCGCCGCTGGCTACCCCCTCCCCGCAGCTCCTGACAGTCGGCCGACTCGTGTCGTCGAAGGGCTACGACCTGCTGCTGACAGCACTGGCCGAGCTCGTCCGGACCCTGCCCGCCGCCCGACTGCGCATTGTGGGCGATGGGCCGTTGCGGACCCGGCTCGCCAACGAGGCCGCGCGGCTCGGACTCTCCCGTCATGTGGAGTTCCTCGGGGCGCGCGGTGTCGATGAGGTTCGCTCGGAGCTCTCCCGCGCCGACATCTTCGTCATCTCCTCGCGGGACGAAGGTCTGCCCAGGACCCTCCTGGAGGCGACCGCTGCGGGTGTGCCCGTCGTCGCCACCACGGTCGGCGGGATTCCAGCAGCCGCGGCGGGCTGGCCCAGCGTGTTGCTGGTGACGCCCGATCCGGGAGCGATCGCCGCCGGTGTACGCCAGGTCCTGGCATCACCGCCCAGCGCGGCTCAACTGGCGTCCGTCCGCCGCCAAGTGCTGGCTTCCTACGGCTTCGACACCAATCTCGACGCACTGGCAGCCCTCTTCCGGACTGTCAGCACACGGTGATCGCTCCAGCATTCCGTGTTGCACACGGTATGCCCCATAAGAAGCGATAAGTTGTGAAATGCAGTAACCAACGAACGGAAACCGAGGAGGTCACCGTGGGCCGAGCGTCGACGGTCCGTCGATGGGTCAGGCACTCCGGGGTGGGGCCTGTCGCGTCGGTGGTGGGTGGGTATCTCGCCATGCACACACTGGGAACCGGCATCCGGCGGTACACACCGCCGGCCGTCATGGACTTCACCCGCTCCGGCGGAGCGCTCGCCACATCCGCGGCGGCGTTCCTCGAGAACCTTGGCTGGCAGACATCCGAAGTCGAGCAGGTACTCGGCGAGTATCGAGAGGTCTCCGAACGCCTGGTCGACCGCTATGCCGAGATTGAACTGTTCTATCCCCAGACCCACGGTGTGGAGGCTGAGACCAGCGCCGTCCTGTACGGACTCAGCCGACTGCTGAAGCCGCAGTCCGTCGTGGAGACCGGTGTGGCCGACGGCCGCTCCTCGTGGCTCATCCTCGCCGCGCTGGAGCGCAACGGCCATGGATTGCTGCACAGCTTCGACATCAACCGTACCGCCGGCCGACTGGTGGGTGAACACCCGCAGTGGCGGCTGGAGATCCTCGACCGCGAAGAGCCCGAGGCGTCGCTCGACCAGGCCCTGCAACGCATCGGACGGATCGATCTGTTCTTCCACGACAGCGATCACCTGTACCTGCCCCAACTGTTCGAGTACAGGCAGGCATGGCCCAGGATGACCGAGGGTGGCGTTTTCGCCAGCGACGACGTGAACTGCAGCAGGGCATTCCTGGACTTCTGCCAGGAGCACGGCCAGCGCCCCAACTTCCTGTTCGACTCCAGGAAGATCACTGGGGCGGTACGCCTGCCCGGCGTCTCCCAGCGGTGCGGCCAACAAGACCAGCGGGTGGGCTAGATGGGCAGCGCGTTGCGCGGCGGAACACCCAGCACACCGGTGTCCACAGGGCTGGAGGTCCGCCCGCGCCTGGTGTATGTCGTTCCCCACCTGGCTGAGGACGAGTCGGAACACTTCGCACACATTCCGGCGCTGCTCGCCGCGCTGGGGAAACGGGTCGATGTCGCGGCGGCCGTCGAGCGGGGCCGCCCGCCGGCGCGGCTGGTCGGTGTGCGGCTCCTGCTGCGCGTTCCCGGCCGGAGCCGAGTCGGACGTGTGCTGGGCACGGCGCTCACCATCCACCGATGCGCCCGCGCCGGTTACCGGACCTACTTTCTGCGCTACTCCACCCTGTTCGTGATCGTCCTCGTCCTCACCCGTCCGCTGTACCGCCACCGCGTCCTGCTGTGGCGGAGCGGGCTCCCCGATGTACGGGCGCCGGAGCAGCGCAGGACACCGCGGCTCGTGGCCCATGAGTTCGTCAACCGGGTTACGGCACGGCTGGTGCACTGCCTGGTCACCGGTCCGGAGACCATGGTCCCCATCATGGCGCGGCTCTGGGGAGTGCCATGGCGCAGGATGCGACTGCTCTACAACGACGTCGACGCCGAACGGTTCGCTCCCCTCGGCACCCAGGCACGGCGGGAGGCCCGGACGAGGTTCGGGTGGGCCGACGACGAGTTCGTCCTGCTCTTCGTCCACCGGTTGTCGTACCGCAAGGGAGCCCGTCTCCTCGCGCCCCTGCTCGAGGCGGTCCTCCGCTCCACCGATGCCGGTCCGGCCTCCGGTCCGCGCGTCCGGCTCGTCGTCGCCGGAGACGGCCCGGAGCGGCCCCGCCTGGAGCGGGAGGCGGCCACCCCGGTGCTCAACGGGCGCATGCGGTTGCTGGGCGCGGTGCCCAACCGCGACCTCCCCGAGTTGTACGGTGCAGCCGACTGCGTCGTCATGCCGAGCTATGAGGAGGGGTTCCCACGGGTGCTGCTGGAGGCAATGGCCTCGGGCACACCCGTTGTGACGACGGACGCGGGCGGGTCCGCCGACGTGGTGGGAGCCGACTACCCGTATGTGGCGAAGGTAGGGGATCTCGACACCATGGTCGCTCACGTGCGGTCCGTGGCGTCCGCTCCCTACGCCGACCGACGCGCGTGGGGGCAGCGTCTGCGGCGCCGCGCGCAGACAGAGTTCTCCCCCGAGCGCGTGGCCGCCATGCTTCACGCGATGTTGTGACGGACGCTGCCCGGTGGATCCGGCCGCCTGCTACGGGGAAGGCGGCAAGGTAAGGGGTCCGCCGGGCAGCGCCCGGCGGACCGGATGACGGATCAGCTGCTGGTGCGCATGCGCGCCTGCGCACCGAGGTGCCGCGCCGCCAGCGAGTAGACGGGCTTCGGCAGCGCGGCTTTCGCCACCCGGCTCGCCCAGAGGTAAGGGGGCCGGTGCACTCCGATACGGTAACGCAGCATGCCCCTGACAGCGGGCGACCGCGGGCCGACCAGGGACAGCCACTCCCGCACGGCGGCGCTTCCGGCGGGATCGGCCAGCGACTCGGGAGTGACGAACTGCTGACGGTGCTGCCGCAGCCGCTGTTCCACGGTCGCCCGCCGGTGGGCCTGGCTCGGGATCTTCCGTACGTCGAAGTCGACGTAGATGCTCCGGACCCTGCCGATCACGCCACTGTCCAGCATGTCCTCGAGCACATCGCACTCACTGCCTTCGCAGTTGAGCTTCAGATAGATCTCGTCCTCCTCGGACGTGTTCGCCAGCAGCCACTCCGTGGCCCGCAGGAGGGCGATGCTCTCCGTCTCGACGCGCTCTCCGGGCTGGCCTTTGTCGGCATACACGCTCGCGCCCAGCAGACCGGCCCCGAAGAGCGTGGCCTGCCCCGACCGGCTGGACAGCCCGGCCGGCACGACATGTACCCGGGGGTCACGGAAGCCCCGGAGAATGCGCTGGCAGGGCGGCGCGGGCTCGAATGAATAGATCTTGTCGAACCCCCACCGGGGGTCGAGGGCGACATCCAGGGCTTCGCCGTAGTGTCCCCCGACATCGAGGAAGATGCGCATGCTTCCCGCTCTCTCGCCACTACGCGGTTACGGTCGCCGGGGAGTCGGCCGTCGGCATGGCCGGGGTACGGGCGGACAGCCAGTTCCAGTGGTGCTCGATGCCCTCGGTCAGCGTGACCGAAGGCCGGTAGCCGAGCAGCGTCCGAGCCTTCGTCAGATCGGCTTCGGTGACCTGCACATCTCCCGGCTGGTGCGCGTCATCGCGCACCGGGACCTCCGCCCCGGCGATCTCGGCGACCCGGCGCAGCACGTCAAGCACCGAGACGCTGTCGCCGCCACCGACGTTGACCGCCTCCGCGGTCGCCCCCACGGTCGCCGCGGCGACTGTGGCGGCGACGGCGTCCTCGACGAAGGTGAAGTCCCTGCGCTGGTGGCCGTCCCCGTACAGGCGCAGCGGCTCTCCGGTGAGCACAGCGCGCAGCATGCGCCCGATGGCCATGTCCGGCCGCTGCCGCGGGCCGTACACCGTGAAGTAGCGAAGTGCGACCACGCTGATGGGGCTGTCCGGCGCCAGTGCGTAGGCGAGGGCGAGACGTTCGGCGGCGAGTTTGGTGACCCCGTAGGGCGACCGGGGAGCGGTAGCTCCATCCTCACGCAGGGGCCCCGTGCAGTCGCCGTACACGCTGGAGGAGGAGGCGAGGACCAGGCGCTGGACGCCGAGGGAGACACAGGTGTTCAGCAAACGCTGTGTCGCCAGCACGTTGCATGCCAGATACTCGCCGAAGGTGTCTCCCCACGACGGCCGGACACCCGGTACGGCGGCGAGATGGAAGACGGTGTCCGCACCGTCCACCCAGGGCTTGAGCTCGTCCGTGACCAGATCCCCCTGCACCAGCCGGAATCCCGGATGGCCCAGCACACCGCCGAGGTTCTCCGCCGCCAGGGTGTTGTCTCTGGGTGAACGCCGATCGACACCGAGCACGGTGACCCCCTGTCGCAGCAGGGACTCCACGAGGTGTGAGCCGATGAAACCCGCTGCTCCCGTCACGACGACGTGTTCCACACGTCGAGCTGTACTCATGGAGGACTTCCTTTCGTCGCATGCCCCTGCCGCACCGCGCAGTCACGGGGCATCACCAGTGAGCAATCAGCCCATTTTGATCCTTTGCGTGATATTTGACCGTTTTGGACACGCGTGGGAGGGCTCTAATGGTGGCAATCCACCGGTGGCCCGGCTCCGGCGCATCCGGGCGGACGGGTGATGACGGTCGTGGATCCCCGCCCCGTCAGGCCTCACCTCTGAGCCGTGCCTGCACCATCTGCCGGTATCGGCGGTGCACGGCGAGAACGTCGGGGCCCTCGGAGGGCGATTCCGGTGCCGGCACGAGTCGGTTGCGGGCCGGGTCGTAGAGCACCACGTCGTATCCGTGGTCCTCCAGCCACTGACGGACCTCACGCGAGGAGGAACCGAAGCGGTGGAGGAACTTGTCGACGAGTTCGAGCATCCACACCGCCGGCTCGCCACGGGCGATCAGTTGGGAAGCGCCGCTGAGCGCGAGGTGCTCCGTGCCCTCGACATCGAGCTTTCCCATGGCGTAGGCGTGTTCGGGGAGGACGTCGTCGAGCCGGCCGAGCCCGACCTGCACGCCGACCCCCGGAGGGTCCGCCTCTGTCCGGACGCGGGAGCCGGATCCGTTGACGATGAAGCGGACGCTGCCCGGCCCGGCTCCGATGGCCATCTCATGGACCGTCACCCAGCCCAGGGAGTTGGCACAGACGTTGTGCCGCAGTCGCTGCACATACGTGGGCACTGCCTCGAACGCGTGCACCGCCCCGCTCGGCCCCACGAGTTGGGCCGCGAGCAGGCTGAACATGCCTTCGTTGGCACCGCCGTCGATGAAGCCGTCTCCCGGACGGAGATACCGTTTCATGAACGTCATCTCCTCGTAGTCCGGAAGCCCGCCGAAATAGAGGAAGCGGCCCGGCTGCGTACTGTCGCGGTAGGCGCGGAAAGACATGCCGCCGTACACGGACAGGTCCCGCGGCCGCCGGACCAGTCGCTTCCATGCCTGCCACCCCGCCATGGAAGCGAGGGCCCGGGCCCGGCGCCCTCGGTTGGCCGGATGCTCCCAGGCCATCTGCACCATGCCATGGATGGTCGTCGGCATTCCTCTGCTCCTGTTCAGCGTGAATCATGTGGGGGAGTGCTGCTGCCGCAGCTCAACGCGGTACCAGTTCTCGACACGCTCTGCGACCCGCGGCCAGTCCAGCGCCGAACCGGCAACCACCCCGAGCGCGCTCATCTTCCGACGGGCCGGTTCGTCGTCCAGCACGGCGCCCAGTACACGTACGAGATCGGCTTTCGACCCGGACTGGAAGACCCTCCATGCTTCGCGGTCGGTGACCACCGGATCAAGCGAGGCGTCCGACGACACCACGACGGGGGCGCCGAGGGCGAGTGCCTCCAGGGCTGCCGTCGGTACGCCTTCACCCTTGTCCGGAAGACGGCGCGAGGCGAGGACAAATGCCTCCGCCCTCCGCACAAGCCCGTAGACTTCCGGCCGGGAAAGCGGACCGGCCAGCTCCACTCCCGGCCGGACCTCAGCCATCCCGGCCAGCCGGTCCCGCTCCGGGCCGTCCCCGGCGATGACCAGGCGCAACCTCGGCCGAGTGCGGGTCAGTTCGTCGAACGCCTCGATGAGCAGAGCGTGGTTCTTCATCCGATTCAGTGCGCCGACACTGACGATCAGGCCATGCTCACGGGGCACGGCGCCGACCTCGGCCGGAGACGGCATGGCGGACAGCTCCAGGCCACTCGACATGGTGAGGACACGCCGTTCGTTCACGCCACGAGCGACGAGGTCCGCCGCTGTGGCCGACCCGAGGGCGACGAACGCCCTCACGTCCCTGAAGGCACGTCGTGCCAGGCGACGATGACGGTGGGTCAGGGCGGCATGGACGGTCAGAAACAGCGGCACGCCGAGGCGTCGGCACACAGGGCCGAGCACAAGGGCTTCGACATGGTCACCGTGCAGATGCACCAGATCCACCCCGTGCGAACACGGATCGTTACAGAGGCGCCAGAGGGCGACAGCGGCTTCGGCCGCGAATGCCAGCCGGTCCGACGCGTGCGCCAGCGGCCGCGACAGGGCGCCGCCCCGCAGCGGCAGCCGCGCGGCACCCCGCGGGACCGCCGATCCGTGGCGGAACACCATGGTCACGTGGTGCCCGTGAGCGACCTGCTCGCGCGTCAGGCACTCGACATGGCGTTCCATTCCACCCGGCATGGGAGGAACTCGGTAGCTCACCCGGACGATGCGCATCACGGTACCGCTCCATCCAGCACATGAATCGGACTCACCGCAGCTTGGTGTCCCTCCCCGCCCCGGGACGGCCGCCCCGCCGTTGTTCACCGGAAGAGACCAGAGCCAGGGCCGCGACGAACATCCTTCCTGGCGCACCCGCGGCTCACACGATGCCCCTCCTCGAACCAGAGCCCCGCCCGCCTCCGCGCTCCACCGAGCCCGAGCTGATCGGTCATCAGACACACCCGGCCGGTCCGGGCGACCGCCGAACCGCGTCTCCGACCTTGCTTCTTTCAATGACACATAGGGCATGCTTAACATTCTGCTCTAGTTGGTCATGTCGTGATTTAGTGTATTCCCCATGTCGATCACAGGCGGTCACCCCGGGAACCTAAGCCACCCGCGCATCAGGGTGATGAGAGTCATCGCCCGAATGAACGTCGGCGGCCCCGCCCTCCAGGTCTCCGCACTGATGCGGAAGCTCGACCCCGAACGCTTCGACCACCGCCTGTTCGCCGGATCGGTGGGACCGGACGAGGCGGACTACATCGATCACTGCGCCCCGGACGTTCCGGTCACTCGCATCCCGGCTCTCGGCCGAGCGGTACGCCCCACCGACGATCTCCGGGCGCTCGCAGCCCTCACCACAGCCATGCGCCGGTTCAGACCCCACATCGTGCACACGCACACCGCCAAGGCCGGTGCGCTGGGGCGGGTGGCGGCGGCGATGGCCCGAGTGCCCGCGCGTGTGCACACCTTCCACGGGCACCTGCTGCACGGGTACTTCTCCCCTGCCAAGACCCGCCTGGTGGTGGAGACCGAGCGTCGGCTGGCACGCCGCTGCGACCGTCTGCTGGCCGTGGGAGCACGTGTCCGCGACGACCTCCTGGCCGCCGGCATCGGCCGTTCCGAGCAGTACGTCGTCGTCCCGCCCGGAACGGCCCTCCCGGCACCGCCGGGACGCACCGAGGCACGCAAGCGCCTGGAACTACCCGAACAGTGTCCCGTGGTCGCCTACGTCGGGCGCGTGACCCGGATCAAGCGGCCCGACCGGTTCCTGGAGGTTGCCCGCGAGGTGCGCCGCGCAGTACCCGACGCCGTCTTCCTGGTGTGCGGGGAGGGCGAACAGCAACCCGCTCTCGCCTCGGTGAGCGACCTCGGATCCGCCCTGCATCTGCTGGGCTGGCGGTCCGACGTGGAGACCGTGTACGCCGCGGCGGACGTGGTGGTGCTCACCTCGGACAACGAGGGGATGCCACTCAGTCTGATCGAAGCCGGGCTGGCGGGCGTGCCGGTGGTCGCCACGAACGTGGGCAGCGTCGCAGAGGTCGTACAGGACGGAGAGACAGGATTCCTGACCTCCACCAGCCCCGCCCAGCTGTCCCGGCACACCGTGCGGCTGCTGCGCGACGAGCAGTTGCGCTCGCGGATGGGGGACCGTGCGGCCGCCTGGACGGCCCAGCGGTTCGGGACGCAGCGCCTCGTGACCGACATCCAGGACGTTTACGCATCCATCGCGGTCGCCCACGGGTGGTGGCCGGCATCCCTACGGAAAGGTGACCAGCGTTGAACATCGTCGTTACCGGAGGCGCCGGTTTCATCGGAGCGAACCTGTGCCGGGAACTCCTCTCGCGACCCGACATCGGCGGCGTCGTCGCGCTCGACGACCTGAGCACCGGTTCGGCGGCCAATCTCGTCGGCACAGGTGTGGAACTGATCGAGGGAAGCATTCTGGACCAGCGTCTCCTCGATGCTGTGGTCAGCCGCGCGGATGCCGTCGTCCACCTGGCCGCGCGTCCCTCCGTGCCGCGCTCCCTCGCGGATCCCTATGCCAGCCACGATGTCAACGCGACCGGAACCGTACAGGTACTGGAATCCTGCCGGGCCCGAGGCGTCCATGTGGTCGCCGCCTCGTCATCCTCCGTGTACGGGTCCGTCCCCGACCTGCCCAAGCACGAATGCCTGCCGACCCGTCCGCTGAGTCCGTACGCGGCGAGCAAGCTGGCGACCGAGGCGTACGTACTCGCCTACGGGTCTGCCTTTCAACTGCCGACGCTCGCGTTGCGCTTCTTCAATGTGTACGGCCCGCTGCAGCCCGCCGGCCACGCCTATGCCGCGGTGGTTCCCGCCTTCGTCGATGCGATGATGCGTCGGGTACCGCTGCGGGTCTTCGGTGACGGCCGGCAGACCCGCGACTTCACCTACGTGGGAACGGTGGCCCGGGTTCTGGCCGACGCCGTCCTGCGCCGCGTCACCTCCAGCAGCCCGGTGAACCTGGCCTTCGGCACGCGGGTGTCGGTCCTCGACCTCGCCTACCGGCTGGCGTCCGTCCTGGAGGCTCCCCTGGAGATCGTGCACGAACCCGCACGGCCGGGGGACGTGCGGGACTCGCAAGCGGCCGACCGTCTGCTGCGCGAACTGTTCCCTGCCATCTCGCCGGTGCCGCTCGACGAGGGCCTGGCCGAGACGGTGCGCTGGTTCCAGGATTTGCCGCAGTACGCCGCACCTGCCGCCCAAGTCACCTGAAGCCGGTGGTGCCGCCTGCCAGGGCCATCGTGCACCTACCGCAGTTGAACTGCCGTTGACCGGGGAGGCCTGCGCGGTGGTCTGTCCTCTATGGCCCTGGGCCGTGAACCCCAACCGGGCGCCGTGAAGAAGGTGATGGGGCGCTGGCGCCCCCGTGAGCATTTCAAGGCCCGCGAAGGAAAGCGCTGCCCGGTGTCGACCACCGGGCAGCGCTCAGGGAACGCTCATGGGTGTGGGCCGCCGAAAACAGGTGTCGACCGCGTCAGGGACATCACGGCTGCCTGGTCGGCTGGGACGGCATCGTGGTTCCCTGCGCGTTCCAGGCGTTTGACGAGGCCTTCTGGTGACCCACGGTGTGTCGGCGGCTGCCCCACCTGCCTCGGACGGCCATGTGCTGGTCCTTCCCGGCCTGCCTCCCCGCCGGGAGGGCGGCGGGTGCAACCGGCCCCGAGGCTGACGGGATGCCGAGCAACCACGCCACGGCCGCCACACCGACCACGGCGGCAGCCAGGAGCAGGACGCCCGGCGGCAGGACACTCTGTGCGAGGAGCACGCCGGAGAAACCGCCGAGTGCCGCGAACACCCCCAATACCATGACGGCCTGTCGCACCGTCAGTCCCATCCTCCGCAGCCGGTGGGACGCATGGTCCTGTCCTCCCTGCAGCAACGGCCTCGCCTCACGGTAACGGGACAGCATGACAAGTGCGGTGTCCACGGTCGCCACCAACGTCATGGCCAGCAGCCCGGCAGGCGCGGACAAGCCGATGGCGTTCTTGTGCAGCACCACTGCCGCGGATGCCAGGGTGAAGCCGATGAAGAGGGACCCCGAGTCGCCGAGGAAGATGCGTGCCGGGTGCCAGTTGTGGAAGAGGAAGCCCAGGCAGGCACCGGTGAGAGCCGCCAGAACCACCGCCACCCCGGCCAGTCCGCTCCACCACGCGCCCCAGCACAGGAATCCGCCGACGACGGCACACAGCGACGAAGCCGCTCCGTCCATGTTGTCCAGCAGATTGAATGCGTTGGTGATGAAAACGATCCATACGACGGCGAGCACGGCGTCGACCAGGCCGCCGAAGACCGTCGGATGTCCCGCGACGAGCACAACGCCCGAAGCCGCCGCCGTCTCCACGCACAGTCGCAGCGCCGGGCCCAGCGGGCGCAGGTCGTCGATGAGCCCCAACACCGCCATGATCGCGGCACCCCCGAGCAGTACCGCGAGGCCTGGATACCCGAAACCGCCGGCGAATGCCGCGCCGGCTCCCGCAGTGAGCGTGACGACGGCGACCGCGATCCCGCCGAGGTACGGAGTCGGCCGGTCATGACCCTTGCGGCCGTTGGGCCGGTCGGTGATGCCGTGACGCAGGGCGAAACGCCGCAGCGGTTCCGTCAGCAGCACACTGAGCAACAGGGCCACGCAACCGACCGTCACCGTCGTCGGCAGAGGGCTCAGGGCTGACACGGGCCCGCCAGTGCGGTTCCGACGATGCTCGCGGTGGCCGCGGGAAGACGCTCCCCCCTGACTCCGGGCAGGCCCATCGACGTCATGCGGCTCATCTCGCCGCGCGCATCCGCGATGGCGTCGGTGATGACATCGGTGAGGTCGTGCTGAGGCTGCCATCCCGTCAGCTCGCGAAGTCTCGTGGTGTCCGGGACTCTGCGTTTCATGTCCTCGAAGCCCACTCCATATGCCTCGGCGTACGGCATGTATTTCACCGAGGAGGTGCTTCCCGCCTGGGCGATGACACGCTCGGCGAGCTCGCGGACGCTGATCTCTTCGGAGGAACCGACATTGAATGTGGCGCCTTCTGCCTCTGGATGCGCCAGGAGGCGGAGCAGCGCCTCGACCGCGTCCGCGACATGGAGAAAACAGCGCCTTTGCTGACCGGCCGCGTGAACGGTGAGAGGTTCTCCGTGCACAGCCTGCCGGGCAAATCGCGGGATGACCATCCCGTATGCCGGGCTCTGGCGAGGTCCGACGGTGTTGAAGAACCGGACGATGGTCGACCTCAGTCCCCACTCGCGGCGGTAGAGACCTGTGAGGATCTCGTCGACCGCCTTGGCCGTGCTGTACGACCATCGGACCACCGAAGGACTGCCCAGGATTCGGTCGGAGGTTTCGCTGAGCGGTCCCGAGGAGTTCTTGCCGTAGATCTCCGAGGTGCTGGCCACCAGAACTTTGAGCGAGTGACGCTGAGCCGACTCCAGGACCGTCTCGGTTCCCCTGATGTTGGTAATGAATGATTTCAGCGGTTGCTCGACGATGAGCTTTACCCCGACGGCGGCGGCCAGATGGACCACGGTTTCACACTCGCGCGCCAACTCGTCGACCAGGAGTTCGTCCAGTACGGAACCGTGGACGAAACGGAAGCACGGATGCTCCTGCGCCCGGCGAAGGTTGGACATTCGCCCGGTGGCCAGGTTGTCGAGAACCACCACTTCCTTTCCTTGAGCCAACAGTGCGTCCACGAGGTGCGAGCCGATGAAACCGGCCCCACCGGTGACCAAGTACTTCGAGCAAGTATCCATGCAGGCCACTCCGGTTCGGTGGGTGAGTGTCGGGCAACTCTCACAGAGCTCGATCGTCGGGCCGAGCCCAACACTCACCTATGTGTGAAGTGGCGGAAATTGAAACATCGCCACGCCCATAAGCTACTCCGACCGGACCGTCTGGTACTCAATTGGAGTGATGCCGGGGAGACATAGGGGAGCAATGTCAGCACCACGCGTCGTATGTGCCTCAATTGGCCGGAGACGTCGACTGTCCGAGAGGCCACGGTGATGATGGCACACAACCCGCACGAGCAACAGAAACTGATTGTCGTCGGCCAGGGATATGTGGGACTGCCCCTCGCTGTGCGAGCAGTGGAGGCCGGTTTCTGCGTCGTCGGCGTGGATACCGACGAACTACGCGTGAAGCGCCTGGGCTCAGGCGATTCCTACATCGAAGGTGTCGATGGCGCACGCCTGGTGGCCGCGCTGGACAGCGGTCGCTACGAGGCCACCACCGACTACGACCGGATCGCCGACTTCGACGTGTGTGTGATCACCGTGCCCACCCCGCTGCGTGACGGTGTGCCCGATCTGAGCTTCGTGGAGAGCGCGGGTCGGAGCATCGCTCCGCACATCACGGACGGCGCCACGATCGTCCTGGAGTCCACCACGTACCCGGGAACCACCGAATACCTGCTGCGGCCGCTGCTGGAGGAGGGCAGCGCGAAGAAGGCAGGCGTGGACTTCCATCTCGGATACAGCCCCGAGCGTATCGACCCCGGCAATCCCGACTGGCACCTCGAGAACACACCGAAGGTGACCTCCGGCATCGACTCGGCTTCTCTGCGCAGTATCGAGCGTTTCTACGCGCGCATCGTGGAACGGACCGTGCCGGTCAGCTCGTGCCGTACCGCCGAACTGACAAAGCTGCTGGAGAACACGTTCCGGCACGTCAACATCGCCATGGTCAACGAGATGGCGATAATCTCACGGGAGTTGGGGGCCGACATCTGGGAAGCCATCGAAGCCGCGGCTACCAAACCGTTCGGCTTCATGCCCTTCACGCCCGGCCCCGGCGTGGGCGGGCACTGCCTGCCAGTCGACCCCTCGTATCTGTCCTGGCAGGTCAAACGGCTGCTGCGGCAGGATGTCCGGTTCATCTCACTTGCCAACGAGACGAACGACCAGATGCCCGCCTACGTCACCTCGCGTATCACCCGGGGACTGAACGAACGCGCCAAGTCGGTCAAGGGGTCACGGGTTCTGCAACTCGGCCTGGCTTACAAGAAGAACACGGGAGACATCCGTGAGTCGCCGGCCATCATGCTCGCCCAGGCGCTGTGCAAGCTCGGCGCCCACGTTCTTGCGGTAGAGCCGCACACGGAGTCCTATCTGCTGCCCCCCGACATCACGTGCGTGGAGCTGACCGAGGCGGAGATCCGGGCGGCGGACGTGGTTGTCGTAGCCACCGACCACGACGCCTTTGACTACGCCTTGGTCGAAAGGGCGGCGTCATACGTACTCGACACCCGAAATCGCTGCCGGGGGAAGCAAGTCGAGGTCCTGTGAACGGCCGCGGCGCCGCGGAGGGCGACGGTCCGTCGATAACCGGCCAACCGCCCTAGGGCCTGTGTTGAGTTGCCCCGCGGCGTCGCGGCGCTCCTTCTTCCACGGGGCAACTCAATACAGGCCCTAATGCCGCATACGCGGCGGCTGGCCAGGGATCAAGATCGCTGGGTCAAGGCAGCTTCTGGGAGCGAAGCGCAGGTGGCTGCCGCTGTCACTGAGGTTGAACTCGCAGTGGCGGGCCGGTAGATCATCCGGCGCCCATGAGTAATCCGGTCTCGGTGAGGCAGCCGTCGATCAGCTCTGCC
>NZ_JBSFUU010000123.1:0-20165 GCF_053591955.1 Streptomyces sp. NPDC002845
CGCCCGCGCCTGGCGCGCGGAGTCGCTCACCGCCCCGGCGTTCGTGGCGAAGCCGCTCACGTTGGTGTGCCAGCGCCGGGATCAACGAGTTGACCAGAGCGTCCAGTTGCGAGATGGCCATGCCGGTCAGCTCCGGGTCGCGGAGCAGAGAGGTGTCGAGCCCGTCCGGGCACCCGGGCTGCTCGGCGACGATCGCGGCGGCGGCTTCCGATCCTGCCTCGCAGGCGGGGCCGGCTGGGGGCCGCCAGGGTGGAGCGTGTAGTTCCAGTCGCCGTGGAAACGGTGCCGGCTCATCGGCAGCGCATCGATTTCGTCGTCGGTGACCTTTACGCCGGTGTTGTAGGTGCCCGGGTCGAGTTCGGCGCGGACTCTCAGCCCGGTGTGGGTGGTGGTTGCCGTGATGCTGTTCACGATGACTTCGTGGCTGGTCAGCGGCCTGCCGCGCCAGTTCATGCTGATGTGGGAGAACAACCGGTGCTCCACCTTGTTCCACTTCGATGTCCCGGGCGGCAGGTGACAGACCGTGACGTCCAGGCCCGTCTGACAGGCCAGAGCGGCGAGTTCACTCTTCCAGGCGCGGGTGCGGTAGCCGTTGGAGCCGCCCGCGTCGGCGGTGATCATCAGACGGGTGGCGTGTGGGTAGTCGTGGCGGCCGACCGCCTGCCACCAGCGGCGGATGGAGGCGACAGCGAACACGGCGGTGTCGTGGTCGGTGCCGACACTGACCCAGCCGGTGTCGGCGGCGATATCGTAGATCCCGTACGGGATCGCCTTGCCCGGCCCCTGCCGGTCCAGGAAGTCATGCGTCTTGACCAGCACCGGCTCACCCTCGGGCCGCCACTGACGCCCGGCGTTCTTGTAGTCGCCGACCAGCTCTTTCTTCTTGGTGTCCACGCTGATCACCGGGTCCCCGGCACCCATGCGGTCCTTGGCCTGGTCATTGGTGTAGCGGAACTGGGTGTCACGGTCGGGATGCTGCTCGCCTTCGATGGTCTTGGCGTTGGCCTGCAGGCTGAAGCCCTCCTCCCGCAGCAGATCCCCGACCGTGTCCGCGCTCACCTTGTGTCCATGGCGGGTGAGCTCGGCCGCGAGATTCCGGGTCGACTTCGTCGTCCAGCGCAGCGGCGACATCGGATCCCCGCGCACATCCGGCTCGACCAGTGCCAGCAGCGCGGGTCGCAGACCCGGATCCACGTCCGCGGCCCTCTTCCGCCCGCCGCCAGGTCGGCGCACCCGGCCCAGCGGTTCCTCGCCGGCCTCCAGCTCGTCCACGCCCTTACGCACCGTTGTCTCGCTGACCCCAGCCGCACGCGCGACCGCCCGGAGCCCGCCATGTCCCAGGACCCGGGCCCCGGCCCCCATCAGCAGCCGCCGCTGGCGCTCGTCCAGATGCGGGAACAACACCCCAAACTTCACGGCGAGTTGGTCGCAGATCGACTCGGAGACGCGCATACCACACCAACGAGCTGAATCACGGGAAGCAACAGGTTGATTCTCTGCGAGCCCTTAGCCTGCGCGGCGGAGGGCGTCTTTGGCGACTTCCTTGTCCAGCGCCGCGCGCACCAACGCCGCTGCCAGCACGGCCGGTTCGGTGTCCCCGGCCAGCTTCACCAGCTCGTCGGGGTCGTCGGGGAGGTCCAGTCGCCGGGCGCCGGACAGGGCCTTCTCGTCGATATAGGGGGCCACTTCGGGCCATACGCGCTGTGCCTCGCGCAGGAAGATGTCGGCGCCCGCCGGGCCCATCCCCGGGATCTTCCGCAGCAGACGGCGCAGTTCGGCCACGTCCCCGTCGGCCTCGTCCCGCATCCGCCGCAGATCCCCGCCCCAACGTTCCGTCATGAGCTGTGCGCCATCACCGAGTTGGGTGGCCGTCCGCTCGTCGTAGCGCCGGTACCCGCCCCGGCCCAGCGCGTCCACCCGTTTCTGCCACTCGGCGTCGGCCATGCGGCGGGCATCGCGCAGGCCGGCCTCGTGCAGGGCGCGGGCAGCGGCGACCGCGACCGAGCCGCGGATGCGGGCGCTGAGCAGACAGGCCAGCACGAGAAGCCGGTACAGCGGCTGCGGGGTGTCCGTCAGCCGGATGCCCGCCTCCTCGGCGTACGTACGGCCGTGCTCCGTGACAAGGGCCTTGATCACGCTGTCCATGGCGCTGTCTCCATGGCTTGAGGTCTCTGCGGCATGAGGTCTCTATGAGGTCTCTACGGCTTGAGGTCTACGGCTTGAGAGAGTCGTGGCCCACCGTCATCAGGCGGTGGCGGCGGCGCGTCTCGTCGGCCTCCGGCTCGTTCTCCAGGTCCCGCTGCGAGGTGACCATGTCGACGACCTTGTACATGACGCGGATGTCGTCGTCCGTGAGGTCCGTGCGCCGCTTCTGCAGGATCGCCAGAACGTGCTGTCCGGTGGGCGAGCCCGGCTCCTCAGGCAGCGGCTCGGTCTCCTCGCCCGCGTACCGGACCCGCAGCCAGGCCGCCAGCTCCTGTGAGGTCATGTTCACCACGCGGTGGAACTCGTCCCACAGCGCGTCGAGTTCAAGGGCGTCGGTCATGGGGTGCTCCTTTCGTGCATGGCCGACTTTCGTTCCTGGCCGACCGGCCGACCCGTCACGCCGGTCGGTCCCCGCGTCGTCAGTCCCCGCGCGGCCAGTCCTCGGCCTGGAACATCCAGCGCTGCTTCTCGAACTCGGCCGTCAGGGAGATCAGCAGTTCCTGAGACACACGATCCGTGTGCTCCGTCGCGTCGATCCGCTCGCGCAGCCGCCTGATCGCCGCCCCCAGCGCCTCGACGAACAGCCGTACGACTTCGGTGTCCTGCAGCCAGCCGTCCTTGGGGCCCTGGAGGTGGAACCGGGTCGCCACGGTCTCCGGGCGTCCGTCCGGGGCGACACCGAGCGCCGCCGCGCGCTCGGCCACCGTGTCGGCGTACGAGCGTGCCGCGGACACCACCTCGTCGAGCTGGAAGTGGATCGAGCGGAACCTCGGTCCGACGATGTTCCAGTGGGCCTGCTTGGCGATGAGCGAGATCCCGAGCAGATCCACCAGGGTCTCCTGCAGTGCCTCCCCGGTGACCCGGCGGGCGGGCTCGGGGAGCGTGCTCGTCACACTGGTCATGGCGCGCTACTCCTCGTGGTCGTGATCGATACCGTGGCTCGGCGCCGGGCCGCGTCGGCGTCCCGGGCCGTACGGAGCAGGGCGGCGCGCTCGTCCTCGCATAAGCCGCCCCACACGCCCGAGGTCTGGCCGTTGCTGAGCGCCCAGGTCAGGCACTGGACGGTTACCGGGCAGCGGGCGCAGACACGCTTGGCGGCGACGATGTCCTCCAGCGCCGGCCCTGACGTGCCCACGGGAAAGAACAGGTCGGGGTCCTCTCCTGCGCAGGCCGCTCTCCGCAACCACTCCATGTGGGCGCGGGTGCCCAGGACGGATGGCTGAAAACACGGCGTCCCGGCGCTGCGGAGCTTCGGCGCTGTGGCGTGCCGGTGCCGCGACCGGACGGTGCCCGTTCCCGCACCGGCGAGGCCGGGTTCCCCGCCGGCGAGGCCCGTTCCGGTGGCGGCAGGGGCCACCTGGCGAGACGGTCCTGTCGCCGCGAGTTACGTGGGCATAGCATCGGTCCCCGCATGAACACGATGACGCTCTGGCACATAACCATCTGGGAGTTCGCCGCGCTCGCCGCCGCGGCCATGCTCGTGGGCTTCTCCAAGACGGCCGTGAGCGGGGCCAACACGGTCAGCCTCGCGATCTTCGCGGCCGTCCTGCCCGCCCGAGCCTCGACGGGTGTGCTCCTGCCGATCCTCATCGTCGGGGACGTCCTCGCCGTACTCACCTACCGGCGGCACGCCCACTGGCCCACCCTGTGGCGGCTGTTCCCGGCGGTGGGCGCGGGCGTCGTGTTCGGCGCTGTCTTCCTGATGTGGGCCGACGACAGGATCGTACGGACCTCCATCGGCGCGATCCTGCTGATGATGGCCGCGGTCACTCTCTGGCGCCGCCGGTCCGCCGAGCGGGAGGAAGAGAACCCCGACTCGGTGACCACACGGGCGGGCGGTGTGAAGGCCCGCTCCTACGGGGTCCTCGGCGGGTTCACGACGATGGTCGCCAACGCCGGCGGCCCCGTGATGTCGATGTACCTGCTGTCGGCGGGCTTCCGCAAGCTCGGCTTTCTGGGCACCTCCGCCTTCTTCTTCCTGATCGTCAACGTCTCCAAGGTGCCCTTCAGCGTGGGCCTCGGCCTGATCGACGGGCCCTCACTGCTCCTGGACGCCGCACTTGTGATGTTCGTCGTGCCCGGCGCGTACATCGGCAAATGGGCGGTGAACCGGATCAACCAGCGTCTGTTCGAGCGGCTGGTGATCGTGGCGACCGTGGTCGGCGGGGTGCAGCTGCTGGTGCGCTGAGTGGACGGGACTCAGGACCCGGCCAGCAGCGTGGGCAGATCCGCGAAGGAGTCGAGCACATGGTCGGGCTCGCCACTGGCCGCGCGATGCGTCTCGGGCAGGTACTTGCCCGTCCTGACGAGCACGCCCGTGATCCCGGCCCGCTGCGCCGCGAGCACATCGGACTCGATGTCGTCCCCGATCATCAGCGCCTCGTCCGCGTCGACCCCGAGATGGGCCAGCGCCGTCGCGAAGAACGCGGGTGACGGCTTGCCGGTGATCTCGGCCTCGGTACGGGCGGCCTCCTCCAGCCCGACCAGGAACGCACCCGTGTCGAGTTGCAACCCGGCGTCGGTACGCCAGTACAGGTTGCGGTGCATGGCGACCAGCCGGGCGCCGCGCTGGAGATGGCCGAAGGCCCGGTTGAGCGCCGCGTAGTCGAACTCGGGCCCGGCACCGCCCACGACGACGACATCCGGAACGTCATCGTCGTCGTCCTCGATGAGACCGACATCGGCGAGGTCTTCCTGGATGTCACCGCTGTTCAGAAGGGAACAGCGCGCCCCAGGGAAATGCTCGGCGAGATACACGGCGGTGACCGACGGCGCGGTGAGGATGTCCTCGGCGTCCACCGGGAACCCCGCGCCCGCCAGGGTCTCGGCGATCGACGCGCGCGTACGGGACGTCGTGTTGGTCAGCAGCGCCACGGCCGACCCGGACGCCCGCACCTGCCGCAGCGCCTCGACCGCGCCGGGCAGCGGCTTCCACGAGACGGTGAGAACCCCGTCGATGTCGATGAGAACGGCACGCACTGAAGCCATGCCTGGACGATACCGAGGCGGGCGAGGAGTGCGGTCGCGCAGCGCCGACGGACGGCACCCGGCGCGCCGCCACGAGAGGGACCTCGTACGCTCGACCCCATGCCCCCCGTGTCCCCCCACGTCCTGGTCCTCGGCGGCACCACCGAGGCCCGCGAACTCGCCGCGGAACTCGCTCGGCGCCCCGATGTCCGCGTGACCACGTCCCTCGCGGGCCGCGTGTCCCGGCCGGGGGCGCTCGAAGGGGACGTACGGATCGGGGGGTTCGGCGGCGCGGAGGGACTGGCGGCCTGGCTGCGTGAACAGCGGGTCGACGCGGTCGTCGACGCCACGCACCCCTTCGCCGCGGGCATCACGGCGAACGCGGCACGGGCCGCTGCGGCGACGGGTGTCCGTTCCGTGGTCCTGCGCCGCCCGGGCTGGAGCCCCGGCCCCGGCGACGTCTGGCACCCGGTGGCCTCCCTGGCCGAGGCCGCCGCGCTCCTCCCGTCGCTCGGCCGCCACGTCTTCCTCACCACGGGCCGCCTGGGCCTCGCGGCCTTCGCCGGCCTGACCCGGCTCCGCTTCCTCGTACGGTCGGTGGAGGTGCCCGAGCCCCCGATGCCGCCGCACACACAAGTGCTGCTGGCCCGCGGCCCGTTCACCGTCGCCGACGAGAAGTCCCTCCTGCGCGAGCACCGCATCGACGTCCTGGTGACGAAGGACAGCGGGGGAGACGCGACGGCGGCGAAGCTCGCGGCCGCACGGGAACTCGGCGTACCCGTCGTCGTCGTACAGCGGCCACCGCTCCCGCAGGGCGTGACCACGGCACCGGACGTGCCGAGAGCCCTGGCTCGGCTGGGTCTCGGCTCAGCTCCGTGACCTCAGGCGCGAATCCGGTCGATGGCCCGCAGCACCTCGTCACGGTTCTTGGCGCTCTTGATCCAGGCCGGGAGCCGGGCGACGTACGTCATCGTCGGTCCGACCAGGTGCCCGGGAGGGCGCTCGCGCAGCGACGCGGCGACGAACCGCCGGAGATACTCCAGCTGTTCGAGGTTGTACGCCCACACCCAGCCGTGACGGGTCTCGGTCTGGAGCCACAGCGGCAGCCTGAAGTACGGGTCGCGAGCCGGGACGTACGAGCTGCCGGAGAACATGACCGACTTGCCCGCCCAGGAACGCGCCAGGCCACAGGCCCGGCAGACAAGCCGCCGGGGCGTGAACAACTTGTTCCCGTCCGCGTCCGGATGCCGTCGGACGTGGGCGATCCG
The DNA here is from genome assembly GCF_053591955.1 of Streptomyces sp. NPDC002845. NCBI lineage: Bacteria > Bacillati > Actinomycetota > Actinomycetes > Kitasatosporales > Streptomycetaceae > Streptomyces > Streptomyces sp. NPDC002845. The sequence continues at coordinate 6,441 of NZ_JBSFUU010000123.1, forward strand.
CTCGCATCTCGGGCACCGGACCAAGGCCGAGCCGACGAAGTCGTACTCGGTGGCGTGGGAATCCCGGAAGCGGGCGGGAGGGGCGGACATGGCCCGAGTCTGGCAGCCGGACGCACCTCGGGCACATGGTTTTCCGCCGCGCAGCGCGCGGAGGCGAATACCCGGGGGCATCCCGTACCCGGGAGGGCCGGCCGTGCGCCAGATCCTCCTCAGCCCTTCGGACGCCTGCGCAGCAGGTACGTGTCCATGATCCAGCCCTTCCGCTCCCGGGCCTCGGCGCGCAGCCGCTCGATCCGGGGCGCGGCCTCGGCGATGGGGCCGGAGACGAGGATCTCGTCCGGGGTGCCTATGTAGGCGCCCCAGTAGATGTCCATGTCCTGGTCGGCGTACCGCCGGAAGGCCTGGTGGGCGTCGAGCATGACGACCACGTCGTCGACGTCCTCGGGAAAGCCCTCGGAGAGCCGGCGGCCCGTGGTGATCTGGACGGGCCGGGCGACCCGGTTGAGCCCCGTGCGGTGACGCGCGACGAGCGCCGAGACGCTGCTGATACCGGGTACGACGTCGTAGGAGAACGCCACCGCACCCCGCTCCAGCACCTCCTCCAGAATCCCGAGCGTGCTGTCGTACAGCGCGGGATCGCCCCACACCAGGAACGCACCGCTCTCGTCCTCGCCCAGCTCCTCGGCGATCAGCTGCTCGTAGATGCCCGCGCGGGCGCTGCGCCAGTCCCCGACGGCGGGGGAGTACGCCGCACCCCCGGCGGACCGGTCGCGGTCGGGGTCGCGGGCCTCCACCACGCGGTACGACCCCTGGGGTATGTGCGCGTCGAGGATGTCACGGCGGAGCTGGACGAGGTCCGACTTCACCTCGCCCTTGTCCAGGATGAAGAACACGTCCGTGCTCCTCAGCGCCTTGACCGCCTGCAGGGTCAGCTGGTCGGGGTCGCCCGCCCCGATGCCGATGACATGAATCTTTCGCACGCCCCGAGTCTGCCGCACGCCACTGACAGTGCCGGTGCCGGGGCACACTGCGGTGACCTCGCCGTTCCCCGGCGCAGGCCTACGCGGACCTGTCACCCCGCAACCGCGGCGCCCGGGCCCCGGCGTCCACCGCCGCCCCGTTCCGCTCCACGGTCGACGCCAACTCCCGTGCCCAGACGCCCAGTTCCACCAGGTCGATCCCGTACGGCCGGGGCTCCCGGGCCTGCGTACCCCACTCCTCGACGGCCCTCGCGCCGCGCCGCAGCAGCCGGGCCCCGCCCTTCGCGTTCCCGCGGGCCGCGTGGGTGAGGCCCACGGCGAGCTGGGCGAGCCCACGCCACAGCGCGCGTTCGTGCTCGGGCCCCGACTTCCAGGCGTCCTCGAAGACCTCGTGCGCGTGGAACGGCTTGCCCGCGTCGAGCAGAGCCTGCGCCTCGGCGACCGACTCCTCGGGGCGCCGTACGACCCCTTCGGGCTGCCGCGGCTCGCCTTCGACGCCGTACGGCAGGGGCCGCCCCAGCCCGTCGCGCGGACGAGCGCTGCGCGCCCGCCCCTCCGCGTCCCGGTCGCGCCCACTGCCCGCCCGGTCTGCCGATGTCCCGCTGATACGCCTCATACGCCGATTGTCGCGCGCCCCGCCGCCTTCGGAGCTGTCACCGACGTGCGGTAAAGTTCTGTCCGCACGATCACGCGGGCCACCGTGGAGAGCGCATCGGGACGTGGCGCAGCTTGGTAGCGCACTTGACTGGGGGTCAAGGGGTCGCAGGTTCAAATCCTGTCGTCCCGACGGTGCGAAGGGTCTTCGCAGGCGAGAGCCTGTGAGGGCCCTTTTTCACGTGGATCGCATTCGGGCTTCGAGGTTGAGCACGCCGCTCATAGGCGCCTTTACCCGGAGGTTTGCGAGGATGCCGCTTCTGGACCTGGACAAGATCACTGCGGGGCTGTCGACGACCTGGCCGGGGTTCCTGCGGGACTGGGACCGCTCGCTGCGGTCGGGGAACCATCCGGAGACCGCCCGGTACAACTATCTGCTGGCGGCTGGCGGCCGCCCAGTTGGGCCGATACCTGTGGGGAGTATTCGCCGGATCCGGAGGCGTATGACGCGGCTGAGCCGGATTCAGCAAGTTCCACAAGCAGTTCAGGGATCCGGACGGTGCCTGAGTGACTGGGATGGTCATCGTCTTCAGCATCCTGTATGACGTGGCGGCGGCCGGGGACAGCGCACCGAAGACTCCGCTGGGGCTGGTTACGCGAGTTGTGTGCGCAAGGGATCCGCCGACGGCATGCCGCGGGTCGCCTTCGGCACCTTGGGCGAATTTCCGCAGCGTGCCCCTGGACCGGGCAGCGGAGCTGCTGCGCGTGTCCCAGGGCTTGCTGGCCAACGCTTGCGAGCACGCACATGCCGCACATGTGTGGGTCACGCTCGACCGCCGGGACGCCGGCGCGGTCACGGTGGAGGTGTGGGACAACGGTGTGGGCTTCGACACCGCGTCACCGGGCAGGGGAGATGCCGCGGGCGGGCGCGGATTCGGACTGGCCGCGGGCCGGGAGCGACTCGCCGCGTACGGCGGCACGTTGACCGTCGACAGCACGCACGGACGGGGCACCCGGGTGCGGGCGACTCTCCCCGTGGAAACCTCCGTCCTCGCGAGCACGCGATGAGTGAGGCACCTCCCGCGACGGTCCGGGTCCTGATCGTGGACGACCACGCCGTCGTACGCGCCGGACTGCTCGCCCTCCTCGAGGGCGAGCCCGGCTTCGCCGTCGTCGGCGGGACCGGCGACGGACAGGAGGCCGTGCACCTCGCCCAGCGGCTCCGGCCCGACGTGGTGCTCATGGATCTCCGGCTGACCGACGGGGCAGGGGCCGGTGAAGGGGACGACGGCATCGAGGCGACCCGGCGGATCACCGCCTCGGTGCCGGGCGTACGCGTCGTCGTGCCCACGAGCTACCGGGCCCAGGGCGACGTCGTACGGGCGATGGAGGCTGGTGCCCGCGGCTACATCCTCAAGGCGGGCCCGCCCGAGGAACCGTTCCGAGCCGTGCGTGCCGCAGCCACCGGGCGGACGGTTCTCGCCCCCGAGGCTGCCGAGCGGCCGGCCGGCCACGTCTCCCGAGGCGGAAGCGGCAGTGAGTGAGCGGGAGACCCAGGTGATACGGCTGCTCGCCCAAGGACACAGCAACCGGGACATCGCCGCCGCGCTGTTCCTCAGCGAGGCGACGATCAAGACCCATCTCGTACGCATCTACCGGAAGCTCGGTACCGAGAACAGGGCAAGCACGGCCACCGGGGCCGTCCGCCGCGGCCTGATCGAACTGGGCTGAAGCGACGTACGACCCGCCTGTGAACATGGCTGAAACCCGCCCTGAATCCCACCCGCAAAAGTTGATGCGTCAATCGGCAGGGTGTAGCGTTTCTGTTGACGCATCAACTAGAAGTTCTCTCCTTGGACAGGGGTAGCAGGTATGAGCGACAAGAAGATCATCGCGGTCACCGGAGCGACGGGTGCACAGGGTGGTGGCGCCGCACGGGCGATCCTCGCCGACCCGGACTCGGGCTTTACGGTGCGCGCGCTGACCCGGAATCCCGACTCGCCCGCCGCCAAGGAGCTTGCCGAGCTCGGGGCCGAGGTCGTACGGGCGGACTTCCACGAGGAGCCGACCGTGCGCAAGGCGTTCGAGGGTGCCTACGGTGCCTTCCTCGTCACCAACTTCTGGGCGCACGGTTCGGCGGCCAAGGAGACGGACGAGATCCACGTCCTGGTCCGGGCCGCCAAGGCCGCAGGACTCAAGCACGTGGTCTGGTCGACGCTGGAGGACACCCGCGAACTGCTGCCGCTGGACGACGGCCGGATGCCCGTCCTGCAGGACAAGTACAACGTGCCGCACTTCGACGCCAAGGGCGAGGGCAACGAAGTGTTCAGGCAGGCCGGAGTGCCGACGACCCACCTGAACACCACCTTCTTCTTCCAGGGATTCCTGCAGGGTCTGGGCCCCCGGCGCGCCGAGGACGGCGTACTGACGCTGACCCTGCCGCTGGAGGACGGCAAGCTCCTTTCCGGGGTGGACGTGGCGGACATCGGCCGGACCGCTTTCGCCATCCTCAAGGGCGGCGAGCAGTTCATCGGCCGCACCGTCAGCCTGGCGGGCGACCACCTCACCGGTGCGCAGTACGCGGAGAAGCTGGGGGCCGCGATCGGCGAGCCGGTGCGCTTCCAGTCCGTCCCGTACGACGTCTTCCGCACCTTCGACATCCCGGCGGCCGAAGAAATCGGCAACATGTTCCAGTACTACGGCGACTTCGACCGGGAGTTCACGGGTGCCCGCGACCTGGACCGCCTGCGGGAACTCAACCCGGCGCTGAAGAGCTTCGACGCCTGGCTGGCCGAGAACGCCTCGAAGATCCAGGTGAGCTGAGACTGGCAACAGACAAGGCCCCGGGGCACTGCCCTGGGCCTTCGTCGCGCTCCGGCTCACCGCACGCCGGCTCACGCGCACTATTCGATGATCTATCAACTAGTTACACTCCCTTCATGGGAGAGACGGTGCGGTGGTTGACGCCGGAAGCGCAGCACGCGTGGCGGAGCTTTCTGCGGTTGCAGAAGCGGCTCGAGGCCCGGTTGTCGCGCTCGATGCAGGCGGAGTCGGATATGTCGATTGCCGATTTTGTGGTCCTGGTCAATCTCACGGACGTACCGGACGGTCGGCGGCGGATTCTGGATCTTGCCCGCGCCTTGGAGTGGGAGAAGAGCCGGATGTCCCATCACATCGCCCGCATGGCGAAGCGCGGGATGGTGGTGCGGGACGAGTGCGTCGAGGACGGGTGCGGCGCGTTCGCGGTGATCACGGAGGCGGGACGTGCGGCCATCGAGGCCGCTGCCCCGCGTCACGTGGAGGCGGTGCGCGCCGTGTTCATCGACCACATCACGCAGGCGGAGTTGCGGACGCTGGCCCAGATCTCCGAACGGGTCGTGGGCAGGTTGGACGAGGACGCGTCCTGATCCAACCCGACGGCGTTATGCGCCCCGCACGCTGCCTGAAGAGTCGGCCCGTGGCTCCGGAGTCCGGTGGTGTGTCCGGTCGGCGGGAATCACTGCCTCCAGTTGGGGTTCCGGCGAGTTGCCGGGCTCCGTCGGGTCGTTGGCGCGCAGTCGGCGCACCGCTCGGCGCAGCGCCGTGACGAGCGGCGAGGTGTCGTCGGCGCGGGTGCACAGCGAGATCGGGCACGGCTCGACGCCGGTGAGCGGGACGAACGTAACCCCGGGTGGAGGTGGCAGCCGGCCACGAACGCGCCGATGATCGCGACGGCCTGTCCTGTGGCGACGACCTCCAGCAGCTCGTCCATGGTGCGGACCGAGGGGCCGTAGCGGACGGGAGTCCCGCTGGGCCGTGGATCGCAGGCCCATCAGCGCACCCACGCGGGATCGGCTTCGTCGCTGGTGACGTGCGGCTCGCCGTCGAGGTCGGTGAGCGAGACCTCCGCGCGTGCAGCGAGGCGGTGCGTGACGGGCAGTGCCACGACCCGGGCTTCGTGGCGCACCACCTCCAGGCGCAGGCCGGCCGCTTCAGTGATCGGGGGCCGTACTACCAGTGCCGCGTCGACCACACCCTCGCGTACGGCCAAAGCCTGCTGCGGCCAGGGAAGCTCCGTCAACCGGACGGATACGTCGGGGACCTCGCGGCGCAGCTCGTCGAGCATGCGAGGCGTGAACGGACCGGCCGAAGCGGTGATGAAACCGACCCGCAGCGTGGTGGCCAGCTCGTTGGCGGTGGGCCTCCACGGCGGCGACAGCCCGGTCGGCCGCGGCGAGCGCCTCACGCGCCTCGGCCAGGAAACGCTCGCCGGCCGGCGTGGGACGCACCGGGTGGGCGGAGCGGTCCACCAACTCGACGCCGAGCGCACGCTCCAGCTTGCGGACCTGCTGGCTGAGCGACGGCGCGCTGATGCAGAGCTGTTCCGCCGCGCGGCCGAAGTGGCCCTCGTCGATGACCGCGGCGAGGTAGCGCACGAGATGCAGGTTGAGGTCCACGGTGACTCCTACCCCTGGCGGGCCGGGCGTACGGCGATTGTGGTGGCGTGGCTCGGCCGATGTTAGCGCGTTGATCAGCGGTGTTAGTCGATCAGTTCATGAAACGAGCGAAGTGCGTCATGGACCCGGGCCGGTGGCGCGACCCAGGATGGAGCTTGGTGCCGCCCCAGGTGACGGGCTTCTCCTCCAGCAGCTTGGCGAAGAGCTCGGTCTTCTCCTCGAACAGCACGTCGTAGTCGCTCAGGTCGTATCCGAAGAGGGGGAACGACTCGGTGAAGGAGCCGCGCCCGAGGATGACCTCGGCCCGGCCGTTCGAGAGCGCGTCCACGGTCGAGAACCGCTGGAACACACGGACCGGATCGTCGGAGCTCAGCACGGTCACACCGGAGGACAGGCGGAGACGGTTCGTACGCGAGGCGATGCCGGCGAGCACGGTCTCCGGACTCGAGATCGCGAACTCCGGGCGGTGGTGTTCACCGAGGGCCAGGACGTCGACGCCGGTCTCCTCCGCGAGAACGGCCTCGTCGACGACCTGCCGGATGGCCTGCGCGTCGGACACGGGGGTGCCGGAGTCGTCCTCCGGTACGTCGCCGAACGTGTCCAGGCCGAAGACGAGATCAGACATGGGTGGACTCCTCCTGCTGTGCTCCCCGGCCGTGGCCTGGGTGGCATGGATGCAGTTCGTTGACGCGTCAATCATCGCCCTCATGTGATTGACGTGTCAATAAAGAAGAGGCGGTGGCACCATGGCAGAGCGGCGCAAGGCATTTCCCACCACCGAGGAGCTGCGGATCTGGCGGGACTTCATCGAGGCGACGGAAGCGCTCCGCTCCGAACTCTCGTCACGCCTGCAGAGCGAATCCTCCTTGTCGCCCGGCGACTACGCCGTGCTCCTCGCGCTGCGCGAAGCGGAGGGGCGCAGGCTGCGCCCCTCCGAACTGGCGGCCCGCATTGGCTGGCAGCGCAGCCGTCTCTCGCACCAGATCGGGCGCATGGAGCGGCGAGGGCTGGTACGGCGCGAGGAGTGCGCCACCGACAGCCGAGGCGCCGAGGTGGTGCTCACGCCCGACGGCGCGGAAGCGTTCCGGAATGCGTCCCTGCCCCATCTGCGTGCCGTACACGAACTGTTCGTCAATCCCCTCACGCCGGGCCGGCTCGCCGCGGCAGAGGAACTCGCGACGGCGTTGCGGATCGGCCTGAAGGCGCCGCGCGACACCTGAGGGCGGACCTCCCGTCCACGGCGGTATCGGTCAGCGCCAGGGCAGGACAGGTCGGGCCGCGCCTCCGGAGTTTGGTGAGCTATCAACTACGTTTACCATTACGTCATGGGAGAAACGGTGCGGTGGCTGACGCCAGACGAGCAGCACGCGTGGCGGAGCTTTGTCCGGTTGCATGAGCGGCTCGGAGGCCGCTTGTCGCGCTTGTTGCAGACAGAGTCGAACTTGTCCGCTGCCGACTTCGCGGTGCTGGTCAGTCTGACGGATGTGCCGGAAGGGCGGCAGCGCTATCAGGATCTGGCCCGCGCGCTGGAGTGGGAGAAGAGCAGGATGTCCCACCACATCGCGCGGATGGCCGGGCGGGGGCTGGTGGTGCGGGAGGAGTGCCTTGAAGATGGGCGCGGCGCGTTCGTGGTGATCACGGAGGCCGGGCGTACGGCGATCGAGGCTGCTGCCCCGCTCCATGTCGAGGCGGTGCGTGAACTGTTCCTCGACCATGTCACGCCGGCAGAACTGCGCGTTCTGGGCGACGTTTCCGAACGCGTCGTGGAGAAGTTGGACGAGGACGCGTCCTGACCCGGGAAGACGGCTGGCGCGCGGTGATATGCGGGTCACATCGCGAGTCCGAGCGTCACGGCAGTGGCCACTGAGAACGGGATGAGAATGATGGGGGCCATGGCGTTGCCGCGCGTGGCAGGGTCGGCGTAGTCGCCGGCCTTGGCGTGGAAGCCCACCGCGCCGACCATCGTGATGGCGAAGCCTATGGCGGCCGCGATGCCGAGCGGCTGCCAGAAGAGGCCCACGATCAGGCCCACCGTGGCCGCGACCTCGGCCAGTCCGATGAAGCGGACGCGGCTCGCGCTCAGCCCCATGTGCGACTGCAGGCCGACGGAGACGTCGCCCTTGAGAAGCGCCTTGGGCGCACCCGCGGCCAGCGTCACAAGGGCGAGGAGGACGCTGAGAATGGCGGCGGTGACGTACATGGGGTGGTTCCTTTCGTGCGGGCCACGCCGGGGGCGGAGTGGACGCAGATTTTCGTGGTTGATTCGTCAACAGGAGACTCTAAGTAAGTGTAGATGATGCGTCAATCAAATGGCGATCCCTTGTCGTCACCTCCGGTGATCGAGCGGCGCGGTAAGCCGGGCCTGTATGTCGGTGGCGCCTACGCCTCGCGGAGCGCCGGCACCGGATGCTTGCTCATGATCGACACCCGGTTGAACGCGTTCATGGTGATCGCCACCCAGATCGCGGCGGAGATCTGGTCGTCGGTGAGGACCTGTCGGGCCGCTTCGTATTCGTACGCGGACGCCTGTGCGTCGGCGTTCGTCGGATCAGTCGTCGCCTCGGCCAGTGCGAGCGCCGCGCGCTCCGAGCGGGTGAACAGGTCGGTGTCCTGCCAGGCTGCCAGTACTCCCAGCCTCTGCGCCGACTCGCCTGCGCGCAGGGCCGCCTTGGTGTGTCTGTCCAGGCAGTAGGCGCAGCCGTTCACCTGTGACACGCGAAGGTTGATCAGTTCCACGGTGGTGCGGTCGAGTTCCGCCTCGGCGGCGACCGCGCGTACCGCCTCCGCGGTCTGCGTCAGGGCGTGGAAGGCCTTGGGGCTCTGTTTGTCGAGGAAGATCCTCCGCGCTGTGTATCCGGTGGTGTGGTTGCTCACTGTGGGCCTCCTCGTGGCCGCTGCGGCCGGTCCGCACGCCGGATGCGTGTTGTGGCCGTCAGCCTGCATTCGTGGCATTGTAGTTGATGTAGCAACTAGATGCTGTGAGAGGTGGTTCCGGTGAGCAATGTGGAAACCGAGCCTGCGGAGCTGAGGTGCGGAGCCCTGGTCGACGACGACGGGCGGCCGGGCGGAGCGCCCCGGGTTGATGTGCTGTCGGCGCGGGAGGTGCCCCTGGGTGGTCCGCGTGCAATGCGCGTGCGGCGGACGCTGCCGCAGCGGGCCCGTACGCTGATCGGAGCCTGGTGCTTCGCGGATCACTACGGCCCCAACCAGGTCACCACGTCGGGCGGCATGGACATCGCCCCGCATCCGCACACCGGGCTGCAGACGGTGAGCTGGCTGTTCAGCGGGGAGATCGAGCACCGCGACAGTCTCGGCACCCGCGCCCTGATCCGGCCCGGCGAGATGAACCTCATGACCGGCGGATACGGCATCTGCCACTCGGAGGTCTCCACTCCGCGCACCACTGTCATCCACGGCGTCCAGCTGTGGGTGGCGCTTCCCGAGGAGCACCGGGACGCCGACCGGGACTTCGAGCACTACGTTCCCGAACCCGTGCGAATCGACGGGGCCGAGATCAGGGTCTTCCTGGGCTCGCTCGCCGAAAGCACCTCCCCGGTGCGGACCTTCACGCCCCTGGTCGGTGCCGAGATCACCCTCGAACCGCGCGCGGCGATCACCCTCCCCGTGGACACCGCCTTCGAGCACGGCCTGCTCGTGGACAGCGGGGACGTCCGCCTGATCGACACCGTGCTGCGCCCGGCCGAACTCGGCTACGCTCCCTGCGGTGCCGACGCCCTGACAGTCGTGAACGAGTCGGACGCTCCGGCGCGGGTGATCCTGCTCGGCGGTCCTCCTTTCGAGGAGGAGATCGTCATGTGGTGGAACTTCATCGGACGCAGCCACGAGGACATCGTCCGGGCCCGAGAGGAATGGCAGGCGGCCTCCGAACGTTTCGGCGCCGTCGAGGGTTTTCCGGGGGATCGCCTTCCCGCGCCGGCCTTGCCGAACGCCATCATCACTCCGCGCCGGAATCCTCCGCGTCGCTGACCTCCTACGAAAGCGAAAGGGCGCCTCATGAGCCAGTCTTCCGCCGCTCCGAGCGTCGAGCGGGTGGACGCCGAGCACCGGTACGAGATCTTGGTCGACGGCCGGCGTGCCGGTGTGACGGCCTACCGTGACCGCGGTGCGCAACGGGTCTTCTTCCATACGGAGATCGACGACGCCTTCGCCGGTCAGGGCCTGGCCGCACCGTTGGTTCAGCAGGCACTGGAGGACGTACGCGAGTCCGGGAAACGGATCGTGCCTGTCTGTCCCTACGTGGCCAAGTTCCTCAAGCGGCATGCCGAGTTCGCCGACATCACTGACCCCGTGACGCCCGACATCCTGCGCTGGCTACAGGCGGAACTCAGCTGACGGGAGCCGCTGTCGGCGGGGCGGAACAGGGAAGCTCCGGGGTGTGTTGGCGCACACCGTTGATCTGTCAACCACATGGGTGAAAGCTGAGGACAATGCAGTTCGGCATCTTCACCGTCGGTGATGTGGCCACCGACCGGACCACCGGTCGTACGCCGACCGAACACGAGCGGATCAAGGCGATGGTCACCATCGCGCAGAAGGCCGAAGAAGTGGGGCTGGACGTCTTCGCCACCGGTGAGCACCACAACCGGCCGTTCGTGCCCTCGTCCCCGACCACGATGCTCGGCTGGATCGCCGCACGCACCGAGCGGATCATCCTGTCCACGGCCACCACGCTGATCACCACCAACGACCCGGTGAAGATCGCCGAGGATTACGCGATGCTGCAGCACCTGGCCGACGGGCGCGTCGGCCTGATGATGGGCCGCGGCAACACCGGCCCGGTCTACCCGTGGTTCGGCAAGGACATCGCGACGGCATCAACCTCGCCATCGAGAACTACGCCCTGTTGCACCGGCTGTGGCGCGAGGACATCGTCGACTGGGAGGGGCGCTTCCGTACCCCGCCGCAGGGCTTCACCTCCACGCCCCGGCCCCTGGACGGCGTGCCGCCGTTCGTCTGGCACGGCTCCATCCGTTCCCCGGAGATCGCCGAGCAGGCCGCGTACTACGGCGACGGCTTCTTGGCCCCGAGCGGCGGTGCCCGCAGGGTGCCGGGGCTGCGCCGTGAGGAGGTCGCCCGTCTGGCCGAGGTGAGCACGGACTACGCCCGCCTGGAACAGGGCAGACACCCCCACGTCTGCGAGGCCGTCCTGAGCGCCGTGGCCCGCGCCCTGCGCCTGGACGACACCGAGCGCGGCCATCTCTTCGCGCTCGCCCGGCCCCGGACAGCGCGGTCGGGCCGCTCTCGTCCGGTCCGTCCGCAGCGGGTACGGCCGGAGGTGCACCGGATGCTGGACGTCCTCAACGGCGTCTCACCGGCCATGGTCCTCAACGACCGGCGGGACATACTCGCCGCCAACCAGCTGGCCCGCGCACTGATCATGGACTTCGGGACAGTGCCGTACCGCGAGCGCAACCTCGCCCGCTACGTCCTGCTCGACCCCGCCGCCCGGGAGCTGTACGCGGACTGGGAAGAGGTAGCGGAGATCATTGTCGCCAACCTGCGCCTGGCCGCAGGACGGCACCCCGACGACGCCCGGCTGAACGAACTGATCGGCGAGCTGTACGTCAAGGTGCCGGAGTTCCAGACCTGGTGGTCGAACCACCGGGTGGACCAGTGCTCCCACGGCAGGCAGCGGTTCTTCCACCCTGTGGTCGGCGAACTCACGCTGTACCACGAGTCGCTGGCCTTCCCCGGCGACCCCAACCAGATCATGTGCCTGTACTCCGCCGAACCCGGCACCGCCTCCGCCCAGGCCCTCAGCCTGCTCGCGAGTTGGACCGCATCCCCTGCCACGACCGGCGACCACGAGTCCAACAGCCCCGAGCCCGCCACCAAACCGCAACGGTGAGGACCCCGGATCCCCGGATCGAAAGGAACCCTGCATGGCGCACGCCGACTCGTCACCGCCCTACGACCTCGACCGTGACGACGTCAGCCTCCGGCTTCTGTGGCCCCAGTGGCAGGGCGCGGGCGCATCGGTCGTACAGGAGCTTGCCCCCGAGTTCCCCCTCCCTGTCGCCCGCCGCGGCTACGCCGTGGGTACAGCGGTCCTCGAAGCGGTCCTGCCCCCGCACGACGGCTCCACCGCGGCCGTACCGGTCTCGATGTCCGACGAAGGCATGGAGGAACGTGACGGCGTCGAGGCCAAGGTGGTCGTCGTCGAGCAGCTCGCGAGCGCCCTGGACGTCATCCGCCGGCACAACCCGGCACGGATCACCACCCTCGGAGGCGAGTGCGCAGTGAGCGTGGCTCCGTTCTCCGAGCTCGCCCGCCGCTACGGCGACGACCTGGCGATCGTCTGGATCGACTCCCACCCCGACATCGGCACCCCGCAGAGCGAGTACGCGGGCTATCACGCGATGGCCGTCGCCGTACTCACCGGCCACGGCGATCCCGACGTTACGAATCTGCTGCCGGCGACCGTGTCACCGGACCGGGTCGCCCTCGTGGGGCTGCACGAGTGGACCGACGACGATTTCCCGAACGTAGCCGAATGGGGCATCCAGTCCTTCGGCCCCGACGAGCTGCGCGCATCCACCCGGCACGTCCTCGACTGGATCGCGGCCACGGGCTGCTCGCGCGTCGCCATCCACTTCGACGTCGACACGATCGACAGCAACGAGATCGGCCTGGGTCTCGGCATGGTGCCGGATGGTCTCACCAGCAGCGAGGTGCGGCGCATCGTCACCGACATCGGCGGATCCGTGGACGTCGTCGGTTTCACGATCGCGGAGTTCATCCCCCGGCAGGTGATCCACCTGCTGCAGATCCTGAAGGGGTTCCCGCTGATCTCCGGAACATCACTCCCGCACAAGGAGCAATCCACGCGCACCGGAACACCGCCGCGCAGCTGAAGGAACGCCTGGCCGCGGCTTGACCAGAGCGTCCTGCGGAGTTCCGCGTCTGACGCATCCGCTTCGGAACGGGTCCCGTCAGATGCCCGCAATGCCGCCCCCGCCCACCGCATCGGGTAGGAAGGCCCGCTACCGAACGGCGGCTCCATGCCCTCCGCCAGCCATGACCAGGGGCTGCCCTGTTGAGATCCTGGCGAGGTCAGCCATGCTTGAGCTTCTCCAGCTCGGCCTGGCGCCAGGTGTAGATCTCCGTCATGATCGCGCCCTGCGGGGACGACCAGTCGAGGCCCGACTCGGCAATCTGGGCGAAGGTCATGTTGGGCACGCTGCCGGCCTGGATCATGCGCTGGACCGCCAGGTCGTGCGCCTCCTTGCTTGTGCCGCCGACCGCGTCCGCGGGGAAGGTGGTCTTGAGGCCTTCGGCCTGCATCTCTGCCACCGGGAAGGCCAGGCAGATCTCGGTCCACAGGCCGAGCATGATGAAACGGCGGCGCCCGGTCTTCAGCATCGCCTGGCGGAAGGCATCGTCGTCCCAGGCGTTCATCGTGTTCCGGTCGATCTCGGGAACGTCCGGTATCTCCGCACGCAGTTCCGGGAGCGTGGGGTGGTTGACGCCGCCCTTGACCCCGACGGTACTCAGAACGACCGGCATCCCCATCCTGACCGCGAGGCGGGCCAGCGACCTCGCGTTGACCATCATCAGCTTCTGGTCCATGGATTGGACCGCCTCGAGCATTTCCGGCTGGTACTGAGGTTGAACTCGCTATGGCGGGTGGGGATCTGACGTTTCATGATTGTTGCGGTATGCCGGAGGTATGCGGTATGCGCAGGGCGGTGGGC
>NZ_JBSFUU010000124.1:0-20077 GCF_053591955.1 Streptomyces sp. NPDC002845
CAACTACGTTGTCGGACAAGGCGACTTCAGCAGTGCCGCTGCGGCCCTCCGGGCCGCTGGGCTCAGGATGCCCTACACCTCCACCCTGAAGGGTGAAGCCCTGGGCAAGTGTTCGGTAGCGAGCGAACCTCTCGGCTCACTTGCCGCGGTACGCGTTGTAGATCGAGACCGTCGACTTGTTGCCCTTCTTGTCGGCGATCTTGGCGCGGAACGAGATGCCCTTGCCCTGCTTCGGGTTCTTGAAGGTGACCTTGCCCTTCTTGAGGGTGAGCTTGGTCCACTTCTTGCCGTGGTCGTACGACACCCACACCGCCAGCGACTTCAGGTTCTTGCCCGAGGCCGCGCCCTGGACGTGGACCGGGACGGTGACCTTCTTGCCGGCCGCGGCACGGCTCTTGAGGTCGAGGGGCACCGCGAAACGGGCCGTCGAGACCGGCAGCTTGGCGCCGGCGACCTTCTTCGACTTGAACGTCCAGCTCGCGTCGACCCGCGTGGAGGCCGCGGCCACCTTCACGGACCGCTTGATGGACGTGGTCAGCTTGTACCTGGCCTGACCGGCCGGGACCTTGAACTCGCCTCCACCTTCGAGCGCGTCGTCGGTCGTGGCGATCTTCTTGCCGTTGCGGTACAGGGTCGACTTCACCGAGGTGTAGAGGGACGACCCGGGGTTGCCCTTGCCGTCGGCGAACATCGGCAGGAAACCGGAGATCGTGTTGCCGTCACGGTAGACGCCGAAGTCGCCCTTGAGCCTGGGGCCGAAGACACCGACGTTGAAGGTCTTCGTGTAGCTCTTGCCGGCCTTGAACGCCTGGTCGGCACCGAGCGTGTAGAAGGCCTCGGTGATCGGGAAGCCGAACTCGTCGACCCCGCCGTTCTGCTCGGCGTCGAGGCCCCACTTCGCACCACCCGTGGCGGACAGGTACATCGTCCGGGTGGTGGGCAGCTTCTGCTCCATGCCGGTCGCGCTGGCGCCGGAGCTTCCCGGCAGCCAGCCGAAGGCGTAGACGGAGCCCTTCTTGTTGCTGCTGGAGGCGCCCAGGTTGACCTTCACCTTGGCGAGCTGGCTCTTCTTCCACTTCTTGGTGTAACCGGTGGCGAGCTTCTTCACCTTGGCGCCGGTGACGGTGCTGTACTGCGTCTTGGCACCCTTGGTGAAGTGCGCGTCCCACTGCTGGTAGAGCGAACCGTTGGTGATCTGCGGACCGAAGTGCGCGGTGCGGAAGTTGTTGTACGAATCCAGCCACCAGCCGAACCCGTAGCTGTTGTTGCCCACGTCGACCGTGTAGTCGGCCGACGCGAAGAGGGGCTTGGCCCCGCGGGCGGGCACCGTGATCTTCACCGGCTTGGCCTTGCGGGCGTCCAGCGTGACCGTGGTGTTCTTGGTGACGCTCAGCTTCGGCCGGGCCAGCCAGTCGGCGCCCTTGGTGAAGTCCTCGGGGTCCTCGATCACCGCGGAGTTGACGATGTAACCGCCCTTGGGCAGCCGCACCTTGACGGTGCCGGAGGCGTCGTACGGCGAGAACCACTTGTCCTTGGCAAGGCCGGAGACGCCCGTCACGTCGGTGAAGTAGTTCTCGGCCGCGGTGCCGTCACGGTCGATGTGCTTGAACGTGACGGTGTACGACTCCATCTCGCGGTTCACGGCGGCGGCCGTACGGACCGTCTGCCCGCCGCCCTTCGCGACCACGTACGCCGAGTACGCGCCGTTCAGCGAGCCGCCCAGCTTGGTGTTCACGGTGAGGTCGACGGAGGCGGTGCCGCCCGCGGGGACCGTGACCGTGTTGGCCGCGAGGGTGAAGAAGCCCGCGGGTGCCGCCTGGCCCTTGGGGTTGGTGGCGGTGGACGTCAGGCTGAGGGTGACGTCCTCGGTGCCGGTGTTCTTGTAGGTGACCTGCTTGGTGACCGGCTTGTCGTCGGCGTGCGGCCACTCCTGCGTGCCGAAGCTCACCGACACCGGGACGGCGAACACGGTCTGCTTGATGGCCTTGTCGACCTGGACGCGGCCCGAACCCTGCTCGAACGGCGTGTACTTGCCGCCCTTGGTGGACGCGGTCAGCGCGCCCTTCAGCTCGGTGTACGTCCACTCCGGGTGCTGCTGCTTGAGGATCGCGGCGGCGCCCGCGACATGCGGGGTCGCCATCGACGTACCGTCGATCGTCAGATAGCCGGCCGGATTCTCGCCGACCTCCCTGGCGATGACGCTGCCCTTGGCCGAGGCGGCCGTGATCTCCACGCCGGGCGCGGTCACATCGGGCTTGATCTGGCCGTCGGCGCCGGGGCCGCGGCTGGAGAAGGAGGCCAGCTTGTCGGCGTCGTCGACGGCGCCGACGGTGAGCGCGGCTTCCGCGGTGCCCGGGGAGCCGACGGTCTGCTCGCCGAAGTCGCCGGAGTTGCCCGCGGCGACGGCGAAGAGGGTGCCCTTCTCCGCGGAGAGCTTGTTGATCTGGGCTTCCATCGGGTCGACCTCGGCGGTGTCGCCGCCGCCCAGGCTGAGGTTGACCACGTCGGCGCCCTGCTCGACGGCCCAGTCCATGCCGGCGATGATGCCGGAGTCGTCGCCGAAGCCGGTGTCGTCGAGGACCTTGCCGTTGAGGATCTTCGCGCCCGGGGCGACACCCTTGAACTTGCCGCCGGACTTGGCGCCGGTGCCCGCCGCGATGGACGCGACGTGCGTGCCGTGGCCGAACTTGTCGGTGGCGTCGCGGGCCTCGCTGAAGTTCTTCGACGCGGTCACCTGGGACTTGAGGTCCGGGTGGGTGGTGTCGACACCGGTGTCCAGGACGGCGATGGTGACACCCTTGCCGTCGTAGCCCGCGGACCACGCCTTGGGGGCGCCGATCTGCGGTACGGACTTGTCGAGCGTCGCCTTGCGGACGCCGTCGAGCCAGACGTGCGCGATGCCGGAGGCGGTGGTGCCGTCGGTGTCGGTGACCGCTTCCCACAGCTCGCTCGCGTCGTCCTTCGGTGTGAGGACCGCGTCGGCGTTCAGGGTCTTGAGGGTCCGGCGGACCTCGGTGTCGCCCGCGTCGCGGACGTCGGCCTTGGCCGCCCGGGCGGTGCCCTTGTAGCCGACGATGACCTTCAGACCGTTCTTCTGGGCCTTGCGGGTCGCGGACTTGTTCAACTCGGTGATGTCGAACAGCCGTTGGTCCAGCTTGCCGTCGGCGATCAGGCGGGCCGCGTCGGCCGGCACCACGAGGGTGTGGCCGTCGGTCCTGCGGACCTGGACGGGTATCCGCTCACGGCCCTTGGCGTGCTCGATACCGACGACGCGTCCCTTGGCGTCGACGACGACCCGGTCACCGGTGATCAGTGTGACGCGGTTCTTGGCCTTGAGGCCGGCGGAACCCGAGGGCGTGGAAGCGTTCGTGCGCTCTGGCTCCGCCGACGCCGGGCTGGTCATTCCCGCCGTCAGGGCCACGGCGGCCGCCGTGGCGATCGTGGCCGCGCACGCTCTTTTCACTTGTCTGCGCAAGTCTCCCCCTGGAGATGAAGTACGGGCGAATTCCCCATTCGCCCGTCCGGGGGACTTCTCGCACAACCGCGCGTCCACCCCCGGAATACGCAGTATGCCCGGGGGCGATCAGCGTGCTCAATAGATGAGAGGAAGATGAGAAGCGGTGCCGGAGAAGTGTTACGCGGCCGCGTGGACTCCGTTACACGATCGCGGGGTTACGCGTCTCGACGCCGGTCCTTCGGCGTCAGGCACCGGCGTTCTCCTTCACCGTGACTCTTCCCTTGCGTATGGTCACGAGTCGCGGTGCCTTCTTCGCGAGGGACGAGTCGTGGGTGACCATGACGAAGGTCAACCCGTGCTCCTTCCACAGGCGTTCCAGGACCTCCATGATCTCGTCGCGCATGGATTCGTCGAGATTGCCGGTGGGTTCGTCGGCGAGCAACACCTTCGGCCGCTTCACCAGGGCGCGGGCGATGGCGACGCGCTGCTGCTGACCGCCGGACAGCTCCGACGGCAGATGCCCGAGCCGCTCCCCGAGCCCGACCGACCCGAGCGCCTCGGCGGCCCGCTCCCGCCGCTTCTTCGCCTTCACACCGAGGGGTACGAGGGCGGTCTCGACGTTCTCCTGGGCGGTGAGCGTCGGGATGAGGTTGAAGCTCTGGAAGACGAACCCGATGTTCTCGCTCCGCACCCTCGTGAGTCTCGCCTCCGACAGCTTTGCCAGGTCGGTGCCGCCGAGTTCGACACTGCCCTCGGTCGGCCTGTCGAGCCCTCCGAGCATCTGCAGCAGGGTGGACTTGCCGCCGCCGGTGGGGCCCTGGATGACCACACGGTCGCCGTCGGCGATGGTGAGGTCGACACCGTCGAGCGCGTTGACGGTGTCCTTGCCCCGCGCGTAGCGCTTGGTCACGCCGCTGAGTACGTACATGGTGCAACTCCTGTATTCGCTGGGATGGGCAGGGCGGAACGGAACAGCGGCGGCCGGACTACTCGACGCGGCGCAGCGCGTCCGCCGGGCGCAGCCGGGAGGCACGCCAGCCGCCGAAGGCACCCGCGACGAGCCCGCCGGCGACGGCGAGGCCGACCGCGAGGGCGATGGTGGAGAGGCTGACCGGCGCGGTCAGCGCGACCTCAACGGCGTTGGACGCATCCTGCTGACCACCGGGACCGCCGCCGAAGCCGCCGCCCGAGCGCCCGCCGCCGAAGCCGCCGCCCGACGCCCCGAGCTGGGCCTCCAGCGTCGGACTGACCGCCGTCACGGCGTAGGCGCCCGCGAGCCCCAGCGCGATGCCCAGCGCACCGCCGACGAGCCCGTTGACGATCGCCTCCCCGACGACCTGCCGGGTCACCCGCCCCGACTTCCACCCCAGCGCCTTGAGCGTGCCGAACTCCCGTACGCGCCGGGAGACGGCCGAGGAGGTGAGCAGCCCCGCGACCAGGAACGCAGCCACGAGCACCGCGAGCGACAGCCACTTGCCGACGTTGGAGGCGAGGTCGGAGGCGGTGGAGAGGGAACCGGAGACGGTGTCGGCGAGGTCGGCGGAGGTCGTGACCGTCGTACCGCTGATGTTCTTCTGGATGGTGGACTTGACGGAGTCGATCTGCTGCGAGTCCGAGGCCCTGACGTAGATCGTGGTGATCTTGTCCGCGGAGTCGCTCAGCGTCTGCGCCTGCTTCAGCGGAATGTAGAGGTCGGCCGCGGCGTCCCCGCTGTCGGGCGTGGCGATGCCGATGACCTCGAAGGTGACGCTCTTGACAGTGACGGTGTCACCGACTTCGAGTTCCTTCTCCTTGGCGTACGACGTGTCCGCGACGGCCACCTCGGCGTTGGTCTCGGAGGTCTTGAACGTACGGCCGCTGGTGATCTTCGAGGAGGTCAGCGGGCCGAGGGCGAGTTCGGTGACGTCGGTGCCGTAGACGGAGTAGTTGTTGACCTCGAAGTCGGCCCCGCCGCCTTCGACACGCCCCCCGGGCTGCCCGGTGCCGCCACCGCCCGGCCCTCCCTGCTGCTGACCGCTGCCGGGGTCCTGCTCGAACTGCCCCTGCTGGAACTGCCCGCTCACCTTGATGACCTGGAGGCTGAGTCCTCCGACGGCATCCGCGACCCCCTCCTGCGCGCCGGCCTCGGAGACGGTCGAACCCGACAGGGTCTGGAACCCCTGCACCATCACCCGGTCAGTGCTCTGCTCCTCCTCGGAGCCGTTCTCCCGAGCGTCGAACTGAAAACGGGACCGCTCGCCGCCGTCCTCCGAAGGCGGCTCGGCCGCCTTCGTCACGGTCATGTCCGTGCCCAGTCCGTACAACGACTCAAGGACTTTGCCCTGTGCCTTCTCCATGCCCGACGACACGGAACTGACCACGATCACCAGGGCGATCCCCAGAGCGAGTCCGGAGGCGACGACAAGGGCTGCTTTTCTACGGCGGCGCAGTTCGCGCCTCAGGTAGGTGAAGAACATGGCCGAAAACTAGGGACGGCCCGTGATGAAGGAATAAGGCGGGGATAAGAGATCGATGAGAAGCTTGTGCCGGGGCCGGAGTCGCGCTGTGCGTGCTTTGGGAAGTCTGTGGGCGCACTGAGAACGCCGCCGCGTCGAGAACGCGACGGCGGCGCCGGCCCCGAGGGGCCGGCGCCGCCGTCAAGCCGGGGCGGGCGCGGTTCAGACCGCGGAACCCGCCTGCCAGTCGGCCCAGTTCATGTTCCAGCCGTTGAGGCCGTTGTCCGGGGCCACGGTCGTGTCGCCGGTGTTCTGGACGACCACGACGTCACCGATCATCGAGTTGTTGTAGAACCACGCGCCTTCGGTGTTCGGGTCGTTGGCACCCTTGGTGTCGTTCAGACCGACACAGCCGTGGCTGGTGTTGACGTTGCCGAAGATCGAGTCGGCGCCCCAGTAGTTGCCGTGGACGAAGGTGCCGGACGTGGTCAGGCGCATGGCGTGGGGCACGTCCTTGATGTCGTACTCGCCCTTGCCGTCGTCGTCGGTGAACCCGACCGTCGCGCCGTTCATCCGGGTCTCCACGAACTTCTCGGAGATCACCATCTGGCCTTCGTACGTCTTGTTCTCGGGCGAACCGGCGGAGATCGGAATGGTCTTGACGACCTTTCCGTTCTGCGTGACCTGCATCTGCTTGGTCTGCGCGTCGACGATCGAGACCTGGTTCCGCCCGATCGTGAAGGACACCGTCTTCTGCTGCACGCCGTACACGCCGTCCGCGCCCTCGACCCCGTCGAGCGCGAGCTCCAGGGTGACGGTCGAGTTCTCCGTCCAGTACTGCTCGGGCCGGAAGTCGAGCCGGGTGTCGTTGAACCAGTGGCCGACGACCTCCTGGCCGGAGCTGGAGGTGACGGTGACCGCCTTCTGGACGTCGGCCTTGTTGGTGATCCCCTTGTCGAAGTTGAGCGAGACCGGCATGCCGACGCCGACGGTGGAGCCGTCCTCGGGCGTGAAGTACCCGATGAAGCTGTTGGTCGGGGAGACCGTGGTGAACTGCGCGTTCTCGTGCGCCGCGAGCCCGTCGGAGTCCTCGGCGGTGACGGAGACCTTGTACGTGGTCGAGCGCTCCAGCTGGCCGGTCGGCGCCCAGCTCGTCTTGTCCGCGGATATCTCCCCGGCGACCTCGGCCCCGTCGGCGGTCGTCATCGTGACCTCCGTGAGCGTGCCCTTGTCCACGGTGACCTTGGCGGCGTTGTTGATAGAGGCGTTGTCCGAGCCGTCCTCGGGCGTGATCTTGATTTCGGCGACGGACGTCTTCTCGGCCGCCGCCTCGTCGACCTTCGCCTGCGAGGTCTCACCGCTGCCGGAGGCGGACGAGTCGTCACCGTCGCTCCCGCTGCACGCAGAGAGCACCAATATCCCGCCGAGCAGTGCGGACGCGGCCTTGAGGCCCTTGCGCCGCTTACCGTCCGTCATCACACGCTTCTCCATTGTTGCCGTATCCCCAAAACCCCAATAATCCCCGCAAGGACAGTCAACGCTAAGGCTGATTCCTCCCGTTCCACATCCCTCGGATGTGTGGGGCACACCACGTCGCCGTCGGCTCGATGCCGATTCCGACGGGCGCGAGTGTGGTCAGTGCTCCCCTTGAGACGACAGAACCCCGAGCGGCGGTTGCCGCCCGGGGCCATGAATTCTCCCGAGCCGCCTCAGCCGAGCCGGTCCTCCCCCTCGTCCTCGCCGTCATCATCCTCGTCCAGACCCCAATCCGGCGAATCGGGGTCGTAGTCGATCCGCTCGCTGCTCCAGGAGGCCTGGGCGAGTTCGACCCCGGGGACCTCGCTGACCAGGTCGAACGGATCGACGAGATACGCGAGGGCCTCCGCCGTGTCTTCCGTCACCGCGCCCTCGGCGTGTACCCGCTCGTCGGCCGGCATATCTGCCTCGCCCGCGATCCGCCGCAGTGCGGTCTTGGTCACACCGTCGACATCGGTGACTTCGACCACCAATTCGACTCGAACCCGTACAAACTCTGACGTCTTCGCTGTGCTCATACCCCGGAGCGTACGGCTCACGGCTCGCACGACTTTCCCGCGACCCGCGCCTTTCATTAGCATCGGGCCACACGGCCAATTCGCCAGCGTCACAAGGGGATCGATATTTCGTGTCCGCCGCACGTCGATCGTCGTCCACCGCACGCCGATCGTTGCTGACCGCCACCGCCGCGGGGGCTCTCCTCGGGGCCCTGTGGTTCGTCCCGTCCGCCAACGCGACACAGGATTCCCCGGAGCAGCAGACCTCGACGACGACCCGGACGACGTCGGACACGGAGGCAGAAGCAGAGGCAGAGGCAGAGGCAGGCACAGACGCAGACGCCGCCGGCCCCCACACCCGACTCGCCGACACCGGAAGCTTCGACACGACCCCCTACGTCATCGGCGGCACCCTCTTCCTGAGCCTGGGCGCCGGTTTCGTGGCGTACTCGGTACGCCGGGAACGCACGACGGCGTACTGAGGCCAACTGAGGGCGGAGTCCGCCGTGGGTGCCGCCCGGCGAACGGCACCCACGGACGAGCCGGTTCGGAGCGCGTCCAGGCCAACGGAGCGTGTCTAGGCCAACGGTCCCGTCACCGACTCCACCGCCGACACCAGACGCCCCTCACGGACGAAGATGTCGGCCGCGGCCAGGTCGGGGGCGAGGTAGCGGTCCGGGCCGGGCCCGCCGACGCCCGCCTTGCGGAGGGCCTCGATGGCGGCGCGGGTCGCGGGGGCGGGCGTCAGCCCCTCGCGGAGCTCGACCGCGCGCGTAGCGGCGTACAACTCGACCGCGAGAATACGCGTGAGGTTGTCGACGGCCGTACGGAGTTTGCGCGCGGCCGACCAGCCCATCGACACATGGTCCTCCTGCATCGCGGAGGAGGGGATCGAGTCGGCGGACGCGGGCACCGCGAGCCGCTTCAGCTCGCTCACCAGCGCCGCCTGCGTGTACTGAGCGATCATCAGCCCGGAGTCCACCCCGGCGTCGTCCGCGAGGAACGGCGGGAGGCCGTGCGAGCGGTTCTTGTCCAGGAGCCGGTCCGTACGGCGCTCCGCGATCGAGCCGAGGTCTGCCGCCGCGATCGCGAGGAAGTCGAGGACGTAGGCGACCGGCGCACCATGGAAGTTGCCGTTCGACTCGACCCGGCCGTCCGGCAGGACGACGGGGTTGTCGACGGCGGACGCCAACTCCCGCTCCGCCACGGTGCGCGCGTGCGCCATCGTGTCCCGCCCGGCGCCCGCCACCTGCGGAGCACACCGCACGGAGTACGCGTCCTGCACGCGCGGAGCGTCGTCCTGATGGTGACCCGTGAGCCCCGAACCCTTCAGTACGGCCAGCATGTTGGCGGCCGAGACCCCCTGCCCGGGGTGCGGGCGGATGGCGTGCAGCTCGGGCGCGAGGACCTTGTCGGTACCCAACAGCGCCTCCAGCGACAACGCCGCCGTGATGTCCGCGGACTTGTAGAGCGTCTCCAGGTCCGCCAGGGCCATGACCAGCATGCCGAGCATGCCGTCGGTGCCGTTGAGGAGGGCCAGCCCTTCCTTCTCACGCAGTTCGACGGGTGCGATGCCGTGCTCGGCGAGCAGCTCCCCGGCCGGCCGTACGGCACCCTCGGGCCCCTCGGCCTCCCCCTCGCCCATGAGCGTGAGCGCGCAGTGGGACAGCGGCGCCAAGTCCCCGGAGCAGCCCAGCGATCCGTACTCGTGGACGACCGGCGTGATCCCGGCGTTCAGGATGTCGGCCATGGTCCGCGCGACCTCGGGCCGTACGCCGGTGTGGCCGGAGCAGACGGTTTTGAGCCGCAGGAACATCAGCGCGCGTACGACCTCGCGCTCGACCCGCGGCCCCATGCCGGCCGCGTGCGAGCGCACGATGTTCCGCTGGAGTCGGGCGCGTAGTTCCTGGCTGATGTGCCGGGTCGCGAGGGCCCCGAACCCGGTGGACACCCCGTACACGGGGTCCGGCTTGGCCGCCAGCGCGTCCACGATCCCGCGGGCCGCGGCCAGCGCCGCCACCGCCTCCTCGGAGAGCTCGACCCGGGCACCGCCACGCGCCACGGCGAGAACGTCGGACGCGGTCACCCCGGACGTCCCCACCACCACAGTGTGCATATCCATATTCAGGAGCGTACGCAGTGAATTCGAAGATGTCACCAGTGGACGGCCGGTTTGCCCCTTACCGATTGGGTCACACCGAGATGGCTCCCTACACCCGCCGCCCCCGGAAGCGGCGACGCTCGGCCGCAGCCGGCGGGGGCGCGTCCGCCAGTCGTACGACGGGATCGTCGGGCCCTTCACGCCCCGCCACCACGGGCTTTGTCGCATGTACGGCCTTCGCCCGGTACTGCGCCGCGTCGGCGAGCCGGAACAGCCGCCGGGCCGACCGCACCGGCCCGATCTCGTCCTCGGTCGACGCGACCCCGCAGGCGACACCCTCACCGAGCTCCAACTCGGCGGCCCGGCGGCAGAGTTCGTCGGCGACCCGGACGACCTCGTCGGCGGCCGGCCCCACCGCGAGCAGACAGAACTCGTCACCGCCGAGACGAGCGGCGAGGGCGCCCGGCAGCATGGCCCCGCACAGCGACAGCACCGACCCGAACCGCTCCAGCAGCCGGTCGCCCACGGCGTGCCCTTGGGTGTCATTGACCCGCTTGAGCCCGTTGACGTCGCACACGACCAGGCTGACGACGGCCTCGTCCCTCTTGTGCCGCTCGATCGCCTCGTCGAGCCGCATGTCGACGGCACGGCGGTTGGCCAGCCCGGTGAGCGCGTCGGTGTAGGCCAGCCGCCGGGCCTCCTCCAGCCGCTCGATCTGGGCGACCCCGGCGGCCACGACCGCGGCCAGCACGGTGGCGAAGTCGGCGTCGGCCCGGTCGAAGACCTGCACTCCCGCCGACCGCGCCACATACAGCTCGCCCCAGGCCCGCCCGTTCAACACGAGCGGCGCGACGACACAGCAGCCGCGACCCCGCCGGCGCAGCGCCGCGACCCGCTGATGGCAGTACCCCGCCTGCCCGGCCAAGGACCCGTCCGCCGTCTCCACCCAGGCGTTCGGCTCCCCGCCGCCGGCCCAGCGCTCGTGCAGGAACTCGGTGATCTCCGGGAACTGGTGCACAGGGTAGAACTCCCGGTCGGGGAACTCCTCCTCCCCTTCGGCCCGCTCCCCCACATTCACGAGGACCCTCAGCCGCCCGTGGTGCCGCTCCCACACCGAGAGCGCGGCGAAGCTCCCGTCCAACGCGTCCCGCGCACCCAGCGCCGCCGCGCGCCAGGACTCCCGCGGAGTGTGCGCCGCCGCCATCCCCTGCGCGAGCGCGACCACTGCACGTAGCCGTCTGTTCTCAGCACCGCCCATCACTCCAGGTTAGGGAGGTTTAAGGTGTTTTGGGGGTTTGGTGGAGCGAACAGGGGGCGGGGTCGGCGGGCGGGGGTGCCTGAGCGCTCCGCTGGAGTGCCGCGATGTGCCTGCCGTCGTTCGTCTGTGGCGCCGTCGTGGCTGGGCTCGGAGCGCCGAGGAGCCGGGTGGCGGAGGCGCAAAGCGCCTACTCGCCCGGCCAAGCAGGCGCCCGCTTCTCGTTGAACGCCGCGACCCCCTCCGCCCGGTCCCCCGAGAAGGCCACCGACCTCCAGGCCGCGTCCTCGACCTCCAGCCCGGCCCGGAGGTCGAGCCCGTGCCCGAGCCGCAGCGCCCGCTTGGCGGCTCGCAGCCCCACGGGCGAGTTCCCGGCGATACGGGCGGCCAGCGCCAACGCCTCCGCACGGTCCCGCTCCTCGTCCACCAGCAGGTCGACGAGCCCCAGCTCCCGCGCCTCACCGGCCTCGACCCGCCGGGCCGTGAAGATCAGCTCGGCCGCACGGGCGGCGCCCACCCGACGCGGCAGCAACTGCGTGCCCCCGCCCCCCGGGATGACGCCCACCGACACCTCCGGCAGCCCCACCACGGCCGTACGGTCGGCCACGATCAGATCGCACGACAGGGCCAGCTCGAACCCCCCGCCCAGCGCGAACCCGTGCACGGCGGCAACCGTGGGCATCGGCAGCTCCAGTACACCGGTGTACGCGGCCCGCGCGACAGGCCGCTGACGTACGAGATCGGCGTCGCTGAAAGAGTTCCGCTCCTTCAGATCGGCCCCGACACAGAAGGCCCGCTCGTGCGTGGAGGTCAGCACGACCACCCGTACGCCCTTGTCCGCGGCCAGCGCCTCGCACGCCGCGCCGAGGGAACGGGCCATGTCGGTCGAGACGGCGTTCATGGCCTTGGGCCGGTCGAGCGCCAGCTCGGCGACGTACCCGTGGGGCCGTACGACGACGTACTCCCCGAACCGCCGCTCGTCCCCGTGCCCCTGCTCACCCATGACACCCTCCAAGTTAACGCGGGTTAACCACCGACGCCTCCGATCATCCCAGCCCCACCGCCCCCTGAAAAGCCACCCCCGTTCGAGTGACACCACCCCCGACTACCTCTCCCGGCCCTCCAGGGGGCGCATAGCCTGCGCACCGCACAGCGCGTCGGGGGCGCGAGCGCACCGGGGAGGGATGATCCATGACGAACACGGCGACCAGCGGCACGGAGCCGGAACCCCTCTGGCCCCGCCCCAGCCGCGGCCGCCACCGCAAGCCCCGCCCCCGCCGGACCCTGTTCGCCGTCGGAGGCCTCGCCCTGGCCGCGGGAGCGCTCAGCCTCGTACGACTGGCTCCCGACACCCCCGGCGAAGGCCCCGGTACGGCGGCAGCCGGGCCCCGGACCGTCTCCGACCCCACGGACCGGGCGACCAGCGCGGCGGCGACCGTGGAACCCGTCCCCTCGGCAAGCGCCCCCGCTCCCCTGGGCGGCGCGTCCTCGACACCGACCGCGGTGACCACGCCGTCGGCGCCGACCACGTCATCGGCGCCCGCGGTGACCCCTACGACGCTCCCGGACTCCACCGGCATCCCCGCGGCCCCGGTCACCGTCCCGCCGCCCCAGCGCCCGCCACACCCAAGGGCAACCCCTACAACCCCGAGCCCGGCCAAGACCCCCACCCCGGCCGAGAATCCGCCCCAGACTCCACCCCCGAAGCCAAAGCCAAAGCCCACCAAGCCGAGCCTGTGCGTGCCGATCGTGGACCTGTGCGTCAACGACCTGGCAGAACCGAACCGCTCAGCACCCTGAGAAACGACGCCCCGAGAAACCCGGAGAAACCCTGAGAAAGCCCTACGAAACCTCGTACCGCCGCGTGAGCGACCAGGGCTGCACCACACCCAACCCCCGCACCGGCCGCTGCCACATCGGCTGGAGCGCGAAACGGTACGTCGGCGGCTCCTCGCCCTCCTTCTCGGCGGCGGCCACGGCCTCGGCGGCCTCCGTCTCGGAGGCGGGCGCGTCCCCGGTGCGGATGAGTTCCTGGGCGAACTCGCTGTCGACCAGCACCGTGTCCTTCGGCGCTATCGACGTCAGCCGGCTCGCCAGGTTCACCGTCGTACCGAAGACATCGCCCATCCGGGTCGTCACCGTGCCGAAGGCGAGGCCGACGCGCAGTTCGGGCATGGTCTCGTCGTTGGCCATGGTCTCGATCAGGCGCAGCGCGATCTCGGCCGCGACCCCCGCGTCATCGGCGGCGTACAGCACCTCGTCGCCCAGCGTCTTGATGAGCCGTCCGCCGTGCGCGGCCACCAGGTCGGCCGCCGTGGTCTCGAAGGCCTCGACGAGTTCGCCGAGTTCCTCTTCCTCCATACGGCGCGTCAGCCGCGTAAACCCGACGAGGTCGGCGAAGCCGACGACGAGACGGCGGTCGACCATCTCCTCGTCGTCGCCGGCCTGGACGACACGGCCGGTCGCGGCGGCGAGCTGGCGGCGCCAGACGTAGACGAGGAACTCCTCCAGCTCCGGCAGGAGCAGCTCGATCAGGGGGTACGTGACTTCCGTACGGGTCATGCCGGGTTCCGGCGGCTCGGTCAGGCCCTCCAGGAAGGAGTCGATCTGCCATTCGGCGAGCCGGGCGGTGGTCTGGCCGGTGGAGCGGGCCACCTGTACGGCCATGGCCTCGCTGAGCAGTCCCGCCTCGACGAGACCGGCGAGCCGGCGCAGCGCGAGGACGTCCGCCTCGGTCAGCGCCTTGGCCTGGCCGATGTCCGCGAAGCCCATGGCCCGCCAGAAGCGGGACGCCAGTTCCATGGAGACTCCCGCGCTGCGGGCCGCCTGGAACGGTGTGTAGCGGCGCTCGGCCCCGAGGATCAGCTGTTCGAGCCGCAGCGTCAGCGGGTCCTCCTCGGAGTCGGCCCCGGAGTCGGCCTCGGGGGGATCGACGCGCGAGTCCACCCGTGCGTGCGCCTCGGCCCGGTCGACCCGCGCGGCCGCCGGGGTCCCGCGGTTGCCCGGGGCCGACGACGAGGTGTCGGCGGCCGGCCCGGCGGCACGGTCCGGTTCGCCGTCGGGGGCGGGGTGCGCACCCGTGCCGGAGCCCGAATCGTCGACGGTCACGCCTGCTGCCCTTCCGATCTGCCGCGGTCACGTATCGACCGGCCTCAACTCTACGGCAGGTGTGCGCCAGCTCACTCCCGAGTGGCATGCCTCCCCGGCCTCATAAAGCCACATACAGGCACATACAGACAGATGCAGTCACATGCATTCACATACGACCTCATACAGACCGCAGGTGCACGATGTCCCCCGCTCCCACCGGCTCCTGCACGCCCTCCCCGGTCGCCAGGACCAGCCGCCCGTCCCCGTCGACCGCGACGGCCTCCCCGATGACCGACCGGTCGCCGGGCAGCTCCGCCCGTACCTTCCGGCCGAGCGTCGCGCAGCCCGCCGCGTACGTCGCCTGGAGCCCGCTGAGGGCCGGGTCGCCACCTGCGCCGCGCCACTTGCCGTACCACTGCTCCAGGGAGCGGAGTACGGCCCGCAGCAGCGGGTCACGGTCGGTGCTCACCGCGCCTGCCAGCGCCAGCGAGCCCGCGGTGGGTACGGGCAGCTCGTCCTCACGGAGGGTGACGTTGATGCCGACGCCGACGACGACACCGTCGTCACCGGCGCGCTCGGCGAGGATGCCGCCCGCCTTGCGCTCCTCGCCACGCACGGTGACCAGCAGGTCGTTGGGCCACTTGAGTGCCGTGTCCACTCCGGCGGCCCGCGACAGCCCCGTGGCCACCGCGACCCCGGTGAGCAGCGGCACCCAGCCCCAGCGCTCGACGGGCACCTCGGACGGCTTCAGGAGCACCGAGAAGAAGAGGCCGGAGCGCGCCGGAGCCGTCCAGGTACGGTCCAGCCGTCCGCGCCCCGCGTTCTGCTCCTCGGCGACGAGCACCGCGCCCTCCGCCAGCTCACCGGCGCGGCCCGCCAGGTCGGTGTTGGTGGACCCCGTCACGGGCACCACCTCAAGGGAGCTCCACAGGCCCCCGTCGCGCACCAGCGCCCGTCGCAGCGCGGTGGCGTTGAGGGGCGGGCGGTCGAGGTCGGACCAGCGGTCCGACCTCGACTCACCGGACCCGTTGGACGGGCTTCCATCTGCACCTGGTGGCGTCGTCATGCAACCCACACTAGGTTTGACATCCTCCGCCCCGCAGAAGGGGACGGATTCCAGCCCTGGCGGACTGAGGTTCACGGGCACTCGATCACTCTCGCGATGTCGCCCCTCCGGCGTGTCCCGCCGCGACGCACTGATCGTACAACGCCAAGGGGTGGGGAGTGTGGTAAACGCCGCACTGCCGAACGGTAGGCCCAGCACTACGCTACGGATGAGTAGCCAATCCCCCTTCTGAGCACGTCCCCCTTTCGAGTACTTGGGCACGTCATCCTCACGTCCCCATTGAGCAGGCAGGGAGCCTCATCCCGATGTCCGAGCCGGAAGAGCTGCAACACCCCGACATCCACACCACCGCGGGCAAGCTCGCGGATCTGCAGCGCCGTATTCACGAGGCGACACACGCCGGCTCCGCGCGTGCCGTGGAGAAGCAGCACGCCAAGGGCAAGCTGACGGCCCGTGAGCGCATCGAACTGCTCCTGGACGAGGGCTCCTTCGTGGAGTTCGACGAGTTCGCCCAGCACCGCTCCACCGACTTCGGCCTGGAGAAGAACCGCCCGTACGGGGACGGGGTCGTCACCGGCTACGGCATGGTGGACGGCCGTCCGGTCGCGGTGTTCTCGCAGGACTTCACGGTCTTCGGCGGGGCCCTGGGCGAGGTCTTCGGCCAGAAGATCATGAAGGTGATGGACTTCGCGCTGAAGACGGGCTGCCCGGTCATCGGCATCAACGACTCCGGCGGCGCCCGCATCCAGGAGGGCGTCAGCGCGCTGGGCATGTACGGCGAGATCTTCCGCCGGAACACGCACGCCTCCGGTGTCATCCCGCAGATCTCGCTGGTCGTCGGCCCCTGCGCGGGCGGCGCGGTCTACTCGCCCGCGATCACCGACTTCACGGTGATGGTCGACCAGACCTCGCACATGTTCATCACCGGCCCGGACGTCATCAAGACGGTGACCGGCGAGGACGTCGGCTTCGAGGAGCTGGGTGGCGCCCGCACGCACAACTCCACCTCGGGCGTGGCCCATCACATGGCGGGCGACGAGAAGGACGCCATCGAGTACGTCAAGCAGCTGCTGTCGTACCTGCCGTCGAACAACCTCAGCGAGCCCCCGGTCTTCCCGGAGGAGGCGGACCTGTCGCTGACGGACGAGGACCGCGAGCTGGACACGCTCGTCCCGGACAGCGCGAACCAGCCCTACGACATGCACACGGTGATCGAACACGTCCTTGACGACGCCGAGTTCTTCGAGACGCAGCCGCTGTACTCGCCGAACATCATCACGGGCTTCGGCCGGGTCGAGGGCCACCCCGTGGGCATCGTCGCCAACCAGCCGATGCAGTTCGCCGGCTGCCTCGACATCGGCGCGTCCGAGAAGGCCGCGCGGTTCGTGCGGACCTGCGACGCCTTCAACGTGCCCGTGATCACCTTCGTCGACGTCCCCGGTTTCCTCCCGGGCGTCGACCAGGAGCACGACGGCATCATCCGCCGGGGCGCCAAGCTGATCTACGCGTACGCGGAGGCGACCGTTCCGCTCATCACGGTCATCACCCGCAAGGCCTTCGGCGGCGCGTACGACGTCATGGGCTCCAAGCACCTGGGCGCCGACCTCAACCTCGCCTGGCCCACCGCCCAGATCGCCGTCATGGGCGCCCAGGGCGCGGTCAACATCCTGCACCGCCGCACCA
Source organism: Streptomyces sp. NPDC002845 (assembly GCF_053591955.1). Taxonomy (NCBI): domain Bacteria; kingdom Bacillati; phylum Actinomycetota; class Actinomycetes; order Kitasatosporales; family Streptomycetaceae; genus Streptomyces; species Streptomyces sp. NPDC002845. The sequence continues at coordinate 17,121 of NZ_JBSFUU010000124.1, forward strand.
TCGCGGCCGCGCCGGAGGAGGAGCGCGAGGAGGTCCGCGCGCGCCTGATCCAGGAGTACGAGGACGCCCTCCTCAACCCCTACACGGCGGCCGAGCGCGGCTACATCGACGCGGTGGTCATGCCGTCCGACACCCGCTCCCACATCGTGCGCGGCCTGCGTCAGCTGCGTACGAAGCGGGAAAGCCTGCCTCCGAAGAAGCACGGCAACATCCCCCTGTAACCGTTAGCCCTGCGAGGAGCCGCTGTGATCAAGGTCGTACGGGGCAATCCGACCCCGGAGGAGCTGGCCGCCGCACTGGCGGTGGTCCAGGCGCGCGCCGCGGCGGCGGCTTCGGCACCGTCCGGCGCGCCCCACCAGGCCCCGGACGCCTGGTCCGACCCGGCCCGCGTGGCCCAGTCCCGCCTGCCCGCACCGGGCCCGCGGGCGTGGACCCGTACGTACTGGCCCGGGTGAGCCACCCGACTTGAGTACGCGTACTCAGGCGCCCGGCACCCCCGCCGTCGCACGCTGGACGCATGCTGTGGTCCGACCCCGAGAACGAGCCGCCGAAGGAACTGCGCGACACGCAGGTCATGCTTCGGCGGCTCGGCGTTCTCATGGCGCTGGCCGCGATACTGGCGATGCTGGTGCTCGGGGGGATGTGAGCCGGGTGACGTGGGCCGAGATGATCCGCGCCGGGTGATGCGAGCCGGTGACGCGACTCGGCGTGACGTGAGCCGGAGTGATGTGCGCCGGGTCACGTGACTCGGGGCGACGTGAGCCGGTGACGCGACTCAGGGCGACGTGAGCCGGAGTGACATGCGCCGGATGAGGTGAGCCGAGATGATCTGCGCCGGGTGATGCGACTCAGGGTGACGTGCGCCCGGTGATGTGAGCCGGGGTGATGTGAGCCGAGTGACGTGCCTCGGGGCGATGTGAGCCGTACGGACCCCGCCGATACCCTGATCGCATGACAGATCAGCCGCGCCGCCGTCTCGTGCTCGCCTCCCAGTCCCCCGCCCGGCTCGGGCTGCTCCGTCAGGCCGGGCTGGACCCCGAGGTGATCGTGAGCGGGGTCGACGAGGACGCCGTGACCGCCCCGACCCCCGCCGAGCTGGCGCTCGCCCTGGCCGAGGCGAAGGCCTCCGTCGTGGCGGCGAAGCCCGAGCTCAAGGGCGCGCTGGTGATCGGCTGCGACTCGGTGCTCGACCTGGACGGCGAGGCGCTCGGCAAGCCCGCGGACGCCGAGGAGGCCACGGCCCGCTGGAAGTCGATGCGCGGCCGGGCGGGCACGCTCCAGACCGGGCACTGCGTGTGGGACACGGTGAGCGGACGGCACGCGTCCGGCACCGCCTCCACCGTCGTCCGCTTCGGCGAGCCGACCGACGAGGAGATCGCCGCGTACGTCGCCTCCGGTGAGCCCCTCTACGTCGCCGGGGCGTTCACGCTCGACGGCCGCTCGGCCCCGTTCATCGACGGCATCGACGGCGACCACGGCAACGTCATCGGCATCAGCCTGCCGCTGGTCCGCCGTCTGCTCGCCGAACTGGGCGTGGGCATCACGGAGTTGTGGGCGCCGGCGGAGTGACGGGAGCGCCGCCTCCGTTGCCGTCCTCGGGCTCACCGGCCTGGTCGCCCTTGTCGGCGGGCTGCTCCAGCCGGTCGTACGTCATCAGCGTCAGCAGGATCAGCCCGAGTACGACCATCATGAACCCGAACGCGCCCCAGCCGACCAGCCCCACGGTGAACGCGCCGAGCATCCCGTGCACCACGGCCGCGCTGATCAGCAGGATGCGCCAGACGCCGTGGGGCGGGCGGTCCCGGAGGGCGACGAGCAGCGCGGCGAGGCCGCACACCGCGAAGTAGAAGCCGAAGACGAAGCCGCCGGCCTTCGAGGAGACGGACATCGCGTCGGGGTCGAGCCCGGCGAGGGACATGTCCTGGCGGTCGACGACCGTGCCGAGGAACCACTGGAGCCAGGCGATACCGAGCCCCTCCACGAAGAGCACGATCGCGGTCACCCATGCCACCGGCTTGCGCACCACCGGCCCCCACCCACTTCCCTGACGGTTACTCCCAGTACGCCGTACGAGACATCCTGAACGCTACTAACGGGTAAACCCCGGGACAAGAGGTTCCGCGCCGGCAAAGAATCATTGGGCTGTTAGTAGGGACTCCACAAAGAAACCCGACAGGCCGCAGCACTGCCTCACAGAGACCTTGACCACGTCAGCGGGCTAGGGTTTTTGGGTGGAGTCCTGCGTAGTGCGGTGCGACAAGGGATTTCGCCGGTCGAGCGAGCCTCGATTCACGCTCCGTGTGGGCAAGCTCACCATTGAGGACGGGTCGAAACGCCGTGTCGGCAGTCCCTAAACTCGGCTTGTTTCAAGGAGAGGGAGTCATCGTGCGCAAGGTGTTGATCGCCAATCGGGGCGAGATCGCTGTCCGCGTGGCCCGGGCGTGCCGGGACGCCGGTATCGCGAGCGTGGCCGTGTACGCGGATCCGGACCGTGACGCGCTGCACGTGCGCGCGGCGGACGAGGCGTTCGCGCTGGGCGGTGACACCCCGGCCACCAGTTACCTCGACATGGCCAAGGTGTTGCAGGCCGCCAAGGATTCCGGCGCGGACGCGGTCCATCCCGGCTACGGGTTCCTTTCCGAGAACGCCGAGTTCGCTCAGGCGGTCGGGGACGCGGGCCTGATCTGGATCGGCCCGCCGCCGCAGGCCATCCGCGACCTGGGTGACAAGGTCGCCGCCCGGCACATCGCGCAGCGCGCCGGGGCCCCGCTGGTCGCCGGTACGCCGGACCCGGTGTCCGGCGCGGACGAGGTGGTGGCCTTCGCCCAGGAGCACGGCCTGCCGATCGCCATCAAGGCGGCGTTCGGCGGCGGCGGGCGCGGGTTGAAGGTCGCCCGCACCCTGGAGGAGGTCCCCGAGCTGTACGACTCCGCCGTCCGCGAGGCCGTGGCCGCCTT
>NZ_JBSFUU010000125.1:0-20074 GCF_053591955.1 Streptomyces sp. NPDC002845
TGGCGCCGCCGGCACCAAGCCATCGCGACAGCCTGCCACCAGCAACGACACCGCCATCACGACCAGCTGTGATCAAGAACTACAGCTGCCGTGTCGGTCCTTGATCGTCTGCCGTAAATCACGGGCCCGGGTGAGCGTTTTGACTGCCTCTGCCGTTCGGCCAACCGCAGTCAAAACATAGCCGAGGTTATGCAATGTGAAAGCCACGCTGCGGTGGTCTTCAGCAGCTTCGAAGAGGTCGAGTGCATGGGTGAAGGCATTGATTGCCTCCTCTCCCCGGTTGTCCCCCCCCAAAGCGAGGCCGAGGTGGTCCCAGGCGAAGGCCTCGTGGTGCTGATTGCCGATGGCCTGATAGAGGTCACGGGCATGGTTGAGGGCCTTGATCGCTTCTTTTGTGCGGCCCACCGCATACAGTGCAAAGCCGAGGTTGTCCTCCGCGATGGCCTCGAACAGGCGATCCTTGACTCGGGAGGCAGCTTCCTTGGCGGCGAGACTGACAGTGATCCAATCGTCGAAATACCGGCGCCAGTGCAGGTACACCGACAATCGTGTGGCCAGCTTTGCTGCCACACTTGCGTACCGTCGTTGTTCCGGCCCCCAACGTACTGCGGCTACCAGCCCTGCCCGCTCCCTGTCGAACCACGCCAAGGCTTCCGCCCGGGTGGCGAATCGTGCGGGCTCCGGCAGCCCTGGCATCCACCGCAACCGGTCGTCTGCTGCATCCGCCCACCGGCTGTAGAACCCCAGCACCCGCTCTCGCGCCGTCTCTCCCTCCTCCCGCAGACCTGCGTCGTCCGCCACCACACCCGTCCCATACGCCCGCACCAGGTCATGCAACCGCCACCGCACCGCCCCACCCACGACCGTGGCGGTAGCGAGGCTGGCGGCGGCCAGGTCCTCCAGGAGCCGCAGGGTGCCTTCCTCGTCCAGGTCGGCCAGGGTGGCCACGGCCTCCGTGCCCGTGTCGGAGCCGGGGGCCAGGGCCAGCAGACGCAGCAACCGGGCCTGGTCGGGCGGCAGGCGGCGGTACGACGTTTCCAGGACTGGGCGGAGGACGAGGGAGCGGCCGTACTGGTCCGTACCTCGGCTGCTGTCGTCGAGGACGGACGTCGGGTCCCCAGCGCTCTTGATGTCGGCCACGAGTGAGGCGATGTCCCGATGGCGACGTCTGCGCAGCATCGCGGACGCGATCTGGAGGGCCAGCGGCAAGTGGCCGCAGAGTGAGGTCAGTTCGCGAAGGGCGTCCGGTTCACGGGACGGACGGTCGTCGCGGCTGTCGAAATCCTGGAGGGCGCGTGTCACCAGGGCGGCCGAGTCGTCCTCGGCCAGGGTCTCCAGGTCGACCAGGCGAAGAGGGAGGGAGTCCGGACGGTCGCGGGAGGTGATCAGTACGCGGTGGTGGCCGGTGCCGGGCAGCAGGGGGAGGAACTGCGACGGGGCGGAGGCGTTGTCGAGGATCAGCAACGTCCGCCCCGCCCGCCCGGCGAGATGCCCCCGGTACGCGTCGTACTGTCGTGCCGTCGTCTTTGGCAGATTTGTTCCACGCACGTCGAGCGCGTCGAGGAGGGCCAGGACCGCCTGGTCGGCGGTGACAGGGTTGTCGTCGTACCCGCGAAGGTCGACGAAAAGCGTCCCGCCGGGGAACCAGCCCCTCGAACATGCCTGGTGAGCGGCCTCGATCGCCAGTGCCGTCTTGCCGATGCCGCCCATGCCCGTGACCGCGGAGATGAGGAGAGGCGGCGCGGCTGTACCGCCGGGGGCGGGCGTGAGGTGGGTGAGCAGTTGATCCAAATCTGCCGATCGCCCTGTGAAGCCGAGAGGGCGCGGTGGCAGCGTGGCCGTCGCGACCGGGACCGGGCCATGGACCGTGCCGGGGCTGTGCTCGGCGGCCGTGTTCTTACCGTTGTCCGTCGTCGCCCCGTCGCGGCCCGACTGTCTTGCCGGTGACGGGCCCGTGGAAGGTGCTGCCACGAAAGTCGATGTGATCGCCGCCGTACTTGGCTCGGTCACCGCCGTCGTGGCTGCGAAAGGGCCCCTCCTTGGAGTCCGAGCCGGAGCCGGAGTCCGAGCCGCCGCGCGGCTGCTGCTTCCGGAGAACGGCGACCGCGACCCTGGCCGCCTGCTTGGCGGCCAGCTCCTGGGACCCCGAGGCGTCGGCCTTGTGTTTGCCGGGGTTGGCGCGGTCGCTGATGCCCCGGATCACGAGGGCGTCCAGCTGGCCGTTCAGGTGGGCGGCATGGGCAGCGCCCGAGCCCTCCATCTCGATGGCGCAGGCGTCGTTGTAGGTGCGCCGGATGTAGTCGGCGAACGCGGACTTGTCGTCGGCCAGGACGACGTCACCGCAGGCGATCGGTTTGTGGTGGCCGCGTACGCCGTCCTCCGTGTCACGAAGCGCCGAACGGGCCGTCTGCAACAGCCGGTGCGAACCGCGCCAGACCTCGGGCCGGGCGTGGAACCCCTCCGGGGTCTGCTTGCCGCCATGGATGGCGTACACCTTCGTGCCGACCACGACGTCGCCGATCTCGATGTCGTCCTTGAGCCCGCCCGCGACCCCGACGAAGAGCAGCACCTCCGGGCGGAGCCAGCCGACGATCTGCGTCGTCAACGCGGCGGCGTTCACGGCACCCTCGCCCAGCTCGGCGATCGCGAGGCTCCAGGGCGTGCCGTCGAGGCGGCCCTGCTCCATCCGGGTCCCGTCGTCGTGGACGATCTCGCGGGCGTCCGGCAGGTGGGCGCGTATGGCGTCGTACTCCACGGGGAGTGCTGTGAGGATGACCGCGGTGGGCTGTGTCGCTGGCACCTGTCCACGGTACTGCCAAGTCGACGACGCGGCGGGGGCGTTGGCCCGCGCTGCGGCGCGCTTGTCGCTGGCATGGCCCGGAGTGGCCGTGCTCTGTTCCCGGTCGGTCAGACGGTGACGAGACCGATCGCGGGCTGCCTCGGCAGATCCAGGGCTGCGGCGCACAGCTTCGGTATGTGGGAGCTGTCGGAGGCCACCATGCGGACCGGCGGCGGACACAGGGCGGCGGTGGCGACGACGATGGCGTCCACGAGGCATTCGTGCCCGCCCAGGCCGGTGGTGTCCAGGAGTCGCCCCGCCGTGTGGACGACGGTGTCGTCGACCGGCCTGATGCCGAACCGGGACAGGAGGAACGCCAGACGCTTGCCCGCCTGCCCAGTGCGCCGGACTTCGAGCCCGGGACGGACCTCTAGGGTGCTCTCAGTCGTCTGTCCAGTGGACGTGCTGGGCATCGGGGGAAGGGGGCCGGCGTGCCGGAGCCGGAACAGAGCGGCGTGACCGTCGGGCAGTTGCTGCTCGCCGAGTACCAGAGCGTCAAGGACGAGCAGAAGGCGCGCATCGGGTTCCGTGACAACCTGCTCTACGTGACGCTCGCGGTCGTGGCCGCCGTCATCGCCGCGGCGGCGCAGGCCAGGCAGGCGTCGATGCTGCTCGCGTTGCCGCCGGTGTGTGTCGTGCTCGGGTGGACGTACCTGGTCAACGACGAGAAGATCTCGGCGATCGGACGGTACGTACGGGACGAACTGGGCCCCCGCCTGACGCGACTCGCCCAGCCCGGCGGTGAGTTCGCGGCCTTCGGCTGGGAGACGGCACACCGGAGCGACGCGCGCCGCAGGTCCCGCAAGGCCATCCAGTGCGCGGTGGACCTGACGGCGTTCTGCGCGGTACCGCTGGCGGCGCTGGTGGTCTTCTGGGCCGACGGGGAGGGCGGCGCGCTGCTCGTCACGCTCTCGGTGCTGGAAGCCGTTGCGGTGGCCGGTCTCGGCGTACAGGTCGTGCTGTACGCGAGGCCGACGAGACCCGCGCGAACTCCCGGCTGACGCCGTACCGTTGGCCCATGACCTACGGCTCCGAGCGGGCCGGCGGTGCGGAGCGGGGGACGGAACAGGCACATGAGAGCGGCGTTGCTGGCGGCCCTGGCCGAAGGCGCGGGCGGGGACGCCGGGCGCCGGGCGGTGGAGGAACTGGCTCGGGCGCTGGGGCTGGAAGCGGGTGCGTCCGCGCAGGAATCCGCGCAGGCTCTACAGGCGCTCGCCGAAGCGGCGGGCCGTCCGGATCGGCGGGAGGCGGTACGGACCTGGGGCGACAGGGTGGCGGATCTGCTCGCCGCCGATCCGCGGGTCGCGGGCGCCGTGGCGGGGGCCATGGAGCGGCACGCGCCGGGCAGTGGGGCGGCCTGGTACGGCGGCGACCACACCGACTTCCGGGGCGGCGTCTTCCTGCGCGAGGTGGTCGGCGTCCAGATCGTGGTCCAGGAGACCAGGGCCGCCGCGCCGGAGGCCATGGCCTCGCTGCCGCCGAGGCCCGGTGGCTTCACCGGCCGTGGAGAGGAGACGGACGCGCTGCTGCGCGCGCTGGATCCGGGCGGGCCCCAGTCGCGGGACTCCACGGCGATCCTCGTCGCCGCCGTGTCCGGGCTCGGCGGTATCGGGAAGACCGCGCTCGCCGTCGAGACCGCCCACCTGGCCTGCGGGAAGGGCTGGTTCCCGGGCGGGGTGCTCTTCGTCGACCTGCACGGCTACGACGAGGAACCGGTCACCGCCGACCAGGCACTCCAGTCCCTGCTACGGGCCCTCGGGGTTCCGCCGGAGCACATCCCCGCCACGGCGGACGAGCGGGCGGTGCTCTACCGTTCGGCGCTGGCGCAGCGCGCCCAGGAGCGGGGCGCGGTGCTGCTCCTGGCCGACAACGCGTCGTCGCCGGACCAGGTCCGCCCGCTCCTCCCGGGCGACACCCGCCACCGCGTCCTGGTCACCTCCCGCGACCGCCTGCCCCAACTGGGGGCCCGGCTCCTGCCCTTGGACCAGCTCACACCCGAGGCCGCGTACGAACTCCTCGACCTCGCCCTGCGGATCGCCGACCCGCACGACAGCCGTGTCACGGACGACCCTGAGGTGGCCGGGCGACTCGCCGCCCTGTGCGGACACCTGCCGTTGGCCCTGCAAATCGCGGCGGCGCTACTGGCGGAGGACACGGGCATGCCGGTCGCGGAACTCGTCGACGAGCTCACCAAGTCCCACGATGCGTCCCACGACCGCTTGGTCCATCTCGACGATCTCTACGATGGCGAGCGCAGCGTCCGCGCCGCTTTCGAGCTCTCCTACCGCCGTCTGCTGCCCGACCAGGCCCGACTGCTGCGCCTGCTCGCCCTCGCCCCCGGACCCGACGCGAGCGACGAGGCCGTCGCCGCGCTGGTCGGCGCCGACGTTTCCCCGGTCCGGGACCTGAAGGACCTCGCCCGTGCGCATCTCGTCGAGCGGGGGAGCGGGCGTGGGCGGTGGCGGTTGCACGACCTGGTGCGGGCGTTCGGAGTGGGTGTGGTGGCGGGGGATGCGGGGTTGTGGGAGGAGGGGGAGGAGGCGCAGGTGCGGGTGCTGGGGTTCTATCTGCGGTGGACGGCTGCGGCTGATGCTCGGTTGCGGTGGCTGCCGGGGAGGGTGGAGCCGGAGCGGTTCGGGGACCGGGGGGAGGCGTTGGCGTGGCTGGACTCGGAGCGGGCGGGGCTGGTGGCGGCGGTGTCGTGGGCGCGGGAGGAGCGGTACGCGGAAGCGGCGGTGCGGCTGGCCGAGCATCTGGCGGTGTATCTCGACTGGCGGCGGTACTTCGACGACCTGACCACTGTCGCGCGTGCCGCGCGGGAGGCCGCCCACCGCGCCGGGGACCGTCACGGCGAGGCCATGGCGTGGAACAACCTCGGCAACGCCCTGCAGGAGACGGGCCGGGTGGAGGAGGCGGTCGAGGCCCTCACCCGTGCCGGCGACCTGCTCCAGGCCGCCGGGGATCGTCACGGCGGCCTGGCGTGGAACAACCTCGGCCTCGCCCTGCGGGAGGCGGGTCGGGTGGAGGAGGCGGTCGAGGCCCACACCCGTGCCCGTGACCTGGACCAGGCCGCCGGGGACCGTCACGGCGAGGCCATGGCGTGGAACAATCTCGGAAGCGCCCTGCAGGAGGCGGGCCGGGTGGAGGAGGCGATCGAGGCCCGCACCCGTGCCCGCGACCTGCTCCAGGCCGCCGGGGACCGCCACCGCGAGGCCAGCGCGTGGAACAACCTCGGCCTCGCCCTGCGTGAGGGGGGCCGCGTGGAGGAGGCGGTCGAGGCGCATGGCAAGGCCCTGGCGATCTATCGGGAGTTCGAGGACTGGTACGGCGCAGGCACGGTCCTCCAGAACCTGGCCGTCGCCCACGTGGCCGCCCACCGCCCGGCCGAGGCCCGCGCCCACTTGCTCCAGGCCGCCGACGCCTACACCCGCGCCGATGCCCCCACCAATGCCGCCCAAGCCCGCGACTGGGCCGCCGAACTCGACGCCACCGAACCCCCCGCCTAACGCCCCCGCTCGGCCGCCCCCCGAACCCACCGATACACCAACTCCGGCCGCCCCACCTGCCCGTACTGTGGACTCCGGGCCGCCCGCCCCGTGTCCACCAGGTGCTCCAGATACCGGCGAGCCGTGATCCGTGCGATGCCCACCGCCTCGGCCAGCCCCGCCGCCGTCAGGCCTTCGGCGCTCTCCCGCAACGCCACGGTGACGCGCTCAAGGGTCGGGGCGCTCAACCCCTTCGGCAGTGCCGCAGGCCCCGGCGCCCGCAGCGTCGCCAGCGCACGGTCCACCTCGTCCTGGCCGCTCGCCTCCCCCGCCGCCGCGTGGAACTCGGCGTACCGCACCAGCCGGTCCCGCAGCGTGGCGAAAGTGAACGGCTTCAGTACGTACTGCACCACCCCCAGCGAGACTCCCTCCCGGACCACCGCCAGATCCCGCGCCGACGTCACCGCTATCACGTCCGCGTGATATCCGGCCGCCCGCAACGAGCGCGCCAATTGCAGACCGTGCACGTCCGGGAGGTGGAGGTCCAGGAGGAGCAGGTCCACGGGGGTGCGGTCCAGGGCGCGGCGGGCCTCCGCGCCGGTGTGTGCCTTGCCGACCGCCGTGAAGCCGGGGACGCGGTCCACGTACATGACGTGCGCGTCCGCCGCGACGGGGTCGTCCTCCACGACCAGCACGCGGATCGGCTGCTCGGCGGTCGTCGTCGTGCGTCTCGCCTCGGTCATACGTCGTCTCCAGGCACTCCGGGCACTCCAGGCACGCCGGACATTCCGGGGCCTCCAAGCACTACAGGCTCTCCGGGCGCGGCGGAGTGCGCGGGGACCTCCGGGATCTCTCCGGCTGTCGCCCCATGGTCGCCCGGTGCCGTGGCGGGGCCGGCCCCCGGCAACGGCAGCCGTACCTCGAACTCGGCCCCGCCCCCGGGCGCCTCCGCCACCGTGAGCGTTCCGCCGTGGCGGCGTACGGCCTGGCGTACAAGGGCGAGGCCCAGGCCGCGGCCGCCGGGGCCTGCCGGCTTTGTCGAGAAGCCGCGCTCGAAGACCGCCTCGGCGTGCTCCGGGTCCACGCCGGCGCCGGTGTCGGCGACGCGCAGCACCAGCACGGAGGCATCGGAGGCGCTGGAGGCGTCCGCATACGCCGTCACGGAGGCGTCCGTGTACGCCGTCACCGTCACCCGTGCCCCGACCGACCCCTGGGCCGCGTCGACGGCGTTGTCGATCAGGTTGCCGAGGACGGTCACCAGGTCGCGGGCGGGGAGGGAGGGCGGGAGGAGGCCGTCGTCCATGCGACTGTCGTCCGACACCACCAGCTCGACGCCCCGCTCGTTCGCCTGTGCCGCCTTGCCCAGCAGCAGGGCGGCAAGCACCGGCTCGCTCACCGCCGCGACCACCTGGTCCGTCAGGGCCTGGGCCAGTTCCAGTTCCGCCGTGGCGAAGTCGATCGCCTCGTCGGAGCGGCCCAGTTCGATGAGGGAGACGACGGTGTGGAGGCGGTTGGCGGCCTCGTGGGCCTGGGAACGGAGTGCCTGTGTGAAGCCGCGTTCGGAGTTCAACTCGCCCATCAGGGACTGGAGTTCGGTGACATCGCGGAGGGTGGCCACCGTGCCCCGGCGCTGACCGCCCGAGACCGGGGAGGTGTTGACCACCAGGACCCGTTCGGCCGTCAGGTGCACCTCGTCCACGCGGGGCTCGGAGGCCAGCAGGGCGCCCGTGAGAGGGGCGGGCAGGGCGAGGTCGGCGACGGAGCGGCCGACCACCTCCTCCCTCACCCCCAGCAACGCCCGCGCGCCGTCGTTGATCAGGGCGATGCGGTACTGGCCGTCGAGCATCAGCAGGCCCTCGCGTACGGCGTGCAGGGCGGCCTCGTGGTAGTCGTGCATGTTGCTGAGCTCGGCGGCGTTCATGCCGTGGGTGTGGCGGCGCAGGCGGGCGTTGACGACGTAGGTGCCGACACCGCCCAGGGCCAGGGCGCCCGCGGCGACGCCGACGAGTGCGGTGACCTGCTTCTGGACGCGTTCGCTGATCGCCTCGACCCTGATGCCCGCGCTGACCAGGCCGACGATCTTTCCGCCGTCCCGGACGGGCGTGACCGCTCGTACGGACGGGCCGAGGGTCCCGGTGTACGTCTCGGTGAACGACCTGCCGTCGAGGGCCGGCTCGATGTGCCCGAGGAAGCGCCGGCCTATCTGCTCCGGGCTGGGGTGGGTCCAGCGGATGCCCTCGGTGTTCATGATCGTGACGAAGTCGACGTCGGTGTCCTGCCGCACCTGATTCGCGTACGGCTGGAGGGTCGCCGTCGGGTCGTCGGTGCGGATGGCCTCCCGTACGGTCGGCGCGTCCGCCACCGCGCGGGCCACCCCCATCGCCTGGCGGCCCGCCGCCTCCTCCGTCTGGCTGCGGTCGCCGACGTACGTGAACAGCGCGTACCCGGCGACCACCACCGCCAGCAGCACGGCCTGCACGGCGAAGAGCTGGCCGGCGAGGCTGCGGGGGCGGAGGAGGCGTGGGACGGGGACGCGCATGCCAACAGTCTGCCTCCACGGGTGAGCGTGAACTCAATGAACGGAAGGGTGACCGCCCTCACAGGGCGGGAGATAGTCACCCCATCCCCCGGGACGCGGCTCCCGGCCCCGGGAGCCGACCGGCTCCCACCCCCTGGGAGCCCCCACTCCCGACCCGGGAGCCCGCCTCCCACCAGCCGCACCCCCGGGAGCCGACCGGCTCCCACCCCTGGGAGTCCGCACTCTCGCCCCGGGAGCCCCAGGCTCCCACCCCCGGGAGTCCGTCTCCCACCCGGGAGCCCCGGCTCCCACCATCCCCCGGTCGTGAGCCGCACACCGGATGAGCCGACGACGTCGTCGACGAGGAGGGCAGCCGTGGCCAGCACCACAGATACGGCACCTACCGCACCCGCCGCCAAGCGGGACCGCACGCACTACCTGTACATCGCCGTGATCGTGGCCGTGGCCCTCGGCATCGCCGTGGGCCTCATCGCGCCCGACTTCGCGGTCGAGCTGAAGCCCATCGGCACCGGCTTCGTGAACCTGATCAAGATGATGATCTCGCCGATCATCTTCTGCACGATCGTGCTGGGCATCGGCTCCGTACGGAAGGCCGCCAAGGTGGGCGCGGTCGGCGGCATCGCGCTCGGCTACTTCCTGGCGATGTCGTTCGTCGCCCTCGGTATCGGCCTGGTCGTCGGCAACATCCTGGAGCCGGGCACCGGCCTCGCGGTGACCGACGCGGTCAAGGAGACCGGCCAGGCGCAGGTGTCGGAGGCCAAGGACACCACCGAGTTCCTGCTGGGCATCATCCCGACCACGATCGTCTCCGCGTTCACCGAGGGCGAGGTGCTGCAGACGCTGTTCGTCGCCCTGTTCGCCGGGTTCGCCCTGCAGGCCATGGGCTCGGCCGGGCAGCCGATCCTGCGTGGGATCGAGCACATCCAGCGGCTCGTCTTCCGCATCCTCGCGATGATCATGTGGGCCGCCCCGATCGGTGCCTTCGGCGCCATCGCCGCCGTCACCGGGTCCGCGGGCCTGGACGCCCTCAAGAGCCTCGCCGTGCTGATGCTCGGCTTCTACGTCACCTGCGTGCTCTTCATCTTCGTCATCCTCGGCACGCTGCTGCGGATCGTCGCGGGCCTGAACATCTTCACGCTCTTCAAGTACCTGGGCCGCGAGTTCCTGCTGATCCTGTCCACCTCCTCCTCCGAGTCCGCGCTGCCGCGGCTCATCGCGAAGATGGAGCACCTGGGCGTCAGTAAGCCCGTGGTCGGCATCACCGTCCCGACCGGGTACTCCTTCAACCTCGACGGCACCATGATCTACATGACCATGGCGTCCCTGTTCATCGCCGACGCCCTGGGTACGCCGATGTCGGTCGGCGAGCAGATCCCGCTGCTGCTCTTCCTGCTGGTCGCCTCGAAGGGCGCGGCCGGTGTGACGGGCGCGGGTCTGGCCACCCTCGCCGGTGGCCTCCAGTCCCACAAGCCCGCCCTGGTGGACGGCATCGGCCTCATCGTCGGCATCGACCGCTTCATGAGCGAGGCCCGCGCCCTCACCAACTTCGCGGGCAACGCCGTCGCCACGGTCCTGATCGGCACCTGGACCAAGGAGATCGACAAGGAGCGGGTCGAGCAGGTCCTCGCCGGCGGGCTGCCCTTCGACGAGAAGACCCTGCTGGACGACCACGGCTCCGAGGCCGCCCCCGACCCGGACGCCGTACCGGAGGCGGGCGGCGAGAAGGAGCTGGCCAAGGCCTGAGCGACCCCGGGCAGGTCCGCCCCCCCATGGACGCCGAGCGGCTGAGCACTCCCCCGTAGCTCAGCCGCTCGGCTCTTTCATGGCTTGACAACGGTCAGAGACCCCGACTGTTTTGGTCAGAGAATCTTTCCCATCCGAGTGGGTGGTGAGTCCCATGGGTGCGGTGCGGTGCCGGGCGTGGTGCTGGGGACCGATGAGCGCCGACGCGGCCGTGGGCCGGGCGCGGCTCCGTTCCCGTGAAGGCCGTTGCCCTGACGCCGACGTCAAGGATTACGGTCACTCCATGCGAATCGGCGAGCTGGCGGCGCGGGCCGGAACGACCACGAGGACGCTCAGGTACTACGAGTCACGGGGGCTGCTGCCCGCGCGGCGCAGCGGCAACGGATACCGGACGTACGACGAACGCGACCTGAGGCTGCTCACGCAGATCAGGACCCTGCAGGACTTCGGGTTCGACCTGGAGGAGACCCGGCCCTTCGTGGAATGTCTGCGGGCCGGTCACCCGGAGGGCGACGCGTGCCCGGCCTCGCTCGCGGTCTACCGGCGCAAGCTGGGCGAACTCGACGTGCTGATCGGCGAGTTGCAGGCTGTGCGCGCCCAGGTCGGGGCGCAGTTGGCCAGGGCCGAGCGGGCGCGGGACGAGCTGGCGGCCGAGGCGGAGGTTCCGGGCGGTCCGGAACCCGGATGCGAACTGGGAGGGATCGAGCGGTGATCAGGGCGGCAGGAGTGACCGAGGTGACGGACGCGGACTTCGAGGCGGAGGTGAGAGGCTCCGAATTGCCGGTGCTCGTCGAGTTCACCGCCGACTGGTGCCCGCCGTGCCGGCAGATGGGCCCGGTGCTGAGCGCCCTCGCCGCCGAGGAGGGCGAGCGGCTCAAGGTGGTCCAGCTGGACGTGGACACGAACCCCGTGACCACGAACGCGTTCAAGGTGCTGTCGATGCCGACGTTCATGGTGTTCCGCGGTGGCGAGCCGGTGAAGTCGATGGTGGGGGCCCGGCCCAAGCGCCGGCTGCTGGAGGAACTGTCCGACGTGCTCTGACCTCACCGGATACAGAGAAATCCCCCGAGCGCAATTGCGCTCGGGGGATTTCTCTGCGTATATTCAGTGGTTCGCGACTTCAAAAGAATGAGGTCGCGAGGAAGTTCAATAGCCACAGTATATTCGGCCGGGAGCGGAATTGTCAAACGCCGACTTTCCAGACAGTGAATTGCGTAACGAGCAGGAATTCATCGACGCGCTGTACGCACGCGTCGACGCCCTGCGCGGCGGCACCGAGGCGGCCGTGGCGGACGCGCTGGCGCAGGGCAGCACGCCGATGCAGGCCCGGCTCGAACGGGACGTGCTGGTCGCCGAACGCTCCGGCCTGCTCGCCGCGCTGAACGCCGTCGACGGCTCGCTCTGCTTCGGCCGGATCGACCTGACCTCCCACGACAGCCACCACATCGGCCGGATCGGCATCCGCGCGGACGACGCCGATCTCACCCCGATCCTGATCGACTGGCGGGCAGACGTCGCCCGCCCCTTCTACCTGGCCACCGGTCACACCCCGATGGGACTGCGCCGCCGCCGGCACATCACCACCGACGGCCGCCGAGTCACCGACTTGCACGACGAGATCCTCGACCTCGGCGACACCGAACGC
The DNA here is from genome assembly GCF_053591955.1 of Streptomyces sp. NPDC002845. NCBI lineage: Bacteria > Bacillati > Actinomycetota > Actinomycetes > Kitasatosporales > Streptomycetaceae > Streptomyces > Streptomyces sp. NPDC002845. The sequence goes on from NZ_JBSFUU010000125.1 coordinate 12,252, forward strand.
ACCGGCCACGAGGACCGCACCGGTGACGCCGTCCTGCTCGCCGCGCTCAACTCGGCCCGCACCGGCCGGATGGCCGACATCGTGCAGACCATCCAGGCCGAGCAGGACCGCATCATCCGCGCACCGCACCGGGGCGTCCTCGTCGTCGAGGGCGGGCCGGGCACCGGCAAGACGGCCGTCGCGCTGCACCGGGCCGCGTATCTCCTCTACGAACACCGGGAGTTGCTCGCCAAGCGTGCCGTACTGATCGTCGGCCCGAACCCCGCCTTCCTCGGCTACATCGGCGAGGTCCTCCCGGCGCTGGGCGAGACCGGCGTCCTGCTCGCGACGGTCGGCGAACTGTTCCCCGGCGTGCGGGCCAGGGCCACCGACACCCCGGCCGCGGCCCGCGTCAAGGGGCGCGCCGCCATGGCCGACGTGCTCGCCGAAGCCGTACGCGACCGGCAGGCCCTGCCCGACCCCGTGATCACCATCGAGCACGACCGCGAGGTCCTCATGCTCGACGACGACCTCGTCCGCGTCGCCCGCGAGCGCACCCGCGAGGCCCGGCTCCCGCACAACGTGGCCCGCGAGCACTTCGAGGGCCACATCCTCAACACCCTCACGGACATGGTCGCCGAACGCATCGGCACCGACCCGTACGACGGCACCAACCTCCTCGACGCCGCCGACATCACCCAGATCCGAGACGAACTCGCCGAGAACCCCGAAGTCTGGTCCGCCATCGACCAGTTGTGGCCCCTCCTCACCCCGCAGCGCCTGGTCGCCGACCTCCTCGCCGAACCCGACGCATACGTCTGCGAAGAGGACGCCGACGCCATCCGCCGCCCGGTGACGCGGGCGTGGACCGTGGCGGACGTACCCCTCCTCGACGAGGCGGCCGAACTCCTCGGCGAGGACGAGCGTCTGGCACGGGCGCGCGCCGAACGCGAGCGCGAGACGCAGGTCGCCTACGCCCAGAGCGTGCTGGACGTGTCGTACGCCTCCCGGACGTACGAGTTCGAGGACAAGGAGGACAGCGATCCCGATGGCTCGGAAGTCCTGTCCGCGCACGACATCATCGACGCCGAGCGGTTCGCCGAACGGCAGGAGGAGGACGACCACCGCAGCGCCGCCGAACGCGCGGCGGCCGACCGCACCTGGGCGTTCGGGCACATCATCGTGGACGAGGCGCAGGAGTTGTCGCCGATGGCGTGGCGGCTGCTGATGCGGCGTTCGCCGACCCGCTCGATGACCCTCGTCGGCGACCCGGCACAGACCGCCGAGGAGGCCGGCGTCGGCTCGTGGTCGGGCATCCTCTCCCCGTATGTCGAGGACCGCTGGGAGCACACCCGCCTCGGCGTCAACTACCGCACCCCGTCCGAGATCATGGACCTCGCCGCCGGTGTCGTACGCGCCGAGAACCCGTCCTTCGAGCCGCCGAGCTCCGTGCGCTCGACCGGCGTACGGCCCTGGGTGCGCGACGCGGCGGGCGACCTCCCCGGCGCGGTCGCGAAGGCCGTCGCCGAACTGACCCCGGCCGAGGGCCGACTCGCGGTGATCGCGCCGCGCGACCTCCGCCGGGCGCTGGCCGCGCGGCTGGACGGCGTGACGGCGGGCGCGGAGCCCGACCTGACCCATGCCGTGGTGCTGCTGGACCCGAGGCAGGCGAAGGGGCTGGAGTTCGACTCGGTGCTGGTCGTGGAGCCGGGGCGGTTCGGGACGAGTGACCTCTACGTGGCGCTGACGCGCGCGACGCAGGCGCTGGGGGTCGTGTACGGGCGGGAGGGGCTGCCGGGGGCGCTGCGGGCGGCGACGGGGTAGGGGCGGGGCCTGAGGCGGCCTGCGGGTGAGCCGCGGTATTCACTGCTCTTGGCCCTTGTCACCGCTTTGCCGCCTCACCCCGTTCTTCGCATCCACCGCATCCATTCACCACATCCACCGCACTGATCACACTCATCACCAACCCGTAACAGTTCATGCCATCGTCACTGCACGTGTATGTGCGATGCGGTATGCGTGTTCGTCATGGACTCATACGCGTTCGCCGCTGCCCCGGAGGGCAGTCCACGGCTCGATTCGCTGCCCGTGGAACCGCTGCTCACCTCGGAGTTCGACGCCGATCCGGGCAGTGTGTACAAGCGGCTGCGGCGTACGCACGGTCCTGTGGCACCCGTTGCCCTGATGGGCGTTCCGGTCTGGCTCGTTCTCGACTACCGCGAGGTTCTGGAGGTGCTGCGCACCGAGAGCGTGTGGCGGCGGGACGTACGGCACTGGCGGGCGCGGGCGGAGGGGCGGCTGCCGCAGGACTGGCCGCTGCTCGCCGGGTACGAGGTACGGCAGATGATGTTCTTCGACGACGAGGAGCACCGGGCCGCGCGCGGGGCGTACCACTCGGCCATGCGGCCCTTCCAGGACGGGCACAGCCCCGAGGGGTGGGAGCTGCGGAACGCCGTCGCCCGGTACGCCGACGAGCTGGTCGCGATGCTCGCGGCGGAGTCCGGGGCGGCCGGGTTCGCGGATCTGGCGGCGCAGTACACGCGGCCGTTGCTGCTGATGGTGACCACCAAGTTGTTCGGCTGTCCGGTCGAGCTGGGCGACGAGTTGGTCATGGACCTGTGGCGGATGCTGGACGGCGGGCCCGAAGCGGGGCCCGCGACCGCGCGGGCGCTGGCCGCGATGACGAGGCTGGCGGCGCATCGGCGGGAGGTGCCCGGGGACGACCTGACGTCGTACATGCTGCTGTCCGACCCGTCGCTGTCGGACGAACAGCTGGGCCGGGAGCTGTTCATGAACGCCGTGTACCTGAACGACATCACCGGGAACATGGTCTGCAACACCCTGCTGGAGGTGTTGCGGGGCAACGCGACGGTACGGCGCAGTCTGGCGTCCGGGCGGATCGGGGAGACCGTCAACCGGGCGGCGCTGGTGACTCCGCCGGTGGCCAACATGTGTTTCCGGTTCGCGGCGCGTGATGTGCGGCTGGGCAACTACTGGGTGCGGGCCGGGGACATCGTGTCGCCATCCGTCGCCGCCGCCCATCAGGATCTGCTGGACATCGGGGCCTCCCACATCGTCGAGTCCACGATCAGTACGCGGGCGCATCTGGCGTGGGGGGCCGGGCCGCACCAATGCCCCAGTGCTGCCCGGGAGCTGGCCCGCACCATCGTGACCACCGCCGTGGGGCGCGTCTTCGACCACTTCACCAAGGCGGAACTGACTCTGCCGCCGGATCAGTTGCCGTGGCGGTCGGGGCCGGTGGTACGGGGGCTGCGGCTCCTCCCCGTCCGCTACGAACTGTCCCCCGCCAGCGCGGCCCGCCGCCCCGCGCCCGACCCTCGCCGCGGCGGCCCGTCCCCGACCAGCACCCCGGCCCACGCGGCCGACCGCCAGGCCAGGGGTGTGCTGTCGGCGCTGCGGCGGTTGATGTTCGGCGCGCGGAAGTCTGGGTGACGTGGGGGTGGGACGGGAAGGGGCGCCGGGGGCGAGGAACCCTACGCCGGGCGGAGCCACACCGTTGACAGGGGTGGCAGCGTCGCCCGGATGCTGGCCGGGTGGCCGTGCCAGGGCTGGGGCTCGGGCTTGACGGGGTGGGGGTTGGTCACGCCACCGCCTCCGTAGGGAGCGGCGTCGGTGTTGAGGACCTCGTGCCAGGCGGGAACGTCGTCCGGGACTCCGAGCCGGTACTCGTGCCGGACGACGGGAGAGAAGTTGGACACGGACAGCAGCGGCGAGCCCTCCGCGTCGTAACGGAGGAACGCGAACACGTTGTCCTCGGCCGCGTCCCCGACGACCCAGGCGAACCCGGAGGGTTCGACGTCCCGTTCCCACAGGGCAGGGGTCGCGCGGTAGACGGCGTTGAGGTCGCGGACCAGGTCACGGATGCCACGGTGGTCGGCCTCCGCCCCGTAGCCGGGGTCGAGCAGCCACCAGTCCGGCCCGTGCCCCTCCGACCACTCCGCCCCCTGGGCGAACTCCTGGCCCATGAACAACAGTTGCTTGCCGGGGTGGGCCCACATGAAGCCCAGGTAGGCACGGTGGTTGGCCCGCTGCTGCCACCAGTCGCCCGGCATCTTCGACACCAGCGAACCCTTGCCGTGCACCACCTCGTCGTGCGAGATGGGCAGCACGTAGTTCTCGCTGTAGGCGTACACCATCGAGAAGGTCATCTCGTTGTGGTGGTACTTGCGGTGGACGGGTTCCTTGGCCATGTAGCCGAGGGAGTCGTGCATCCAGCCCATGTTCCACTTCAGGCCGAAGCCAAGGCCGCCGAAGCCCCCCGGCCCCATGTGGTGCGTGGCCCGTGTGACCCCGTCCCAGGCGGTCGACTCCTCGGCGATGGTCACGACACCCGGCTCACGCCGGTACACGGTCGCGTTCATCTCCTGCAGGAACGCCACCGCGTCGAGGTTCTCCCGGCCGCCGTGCACATTCGGCGTCCACTGCCCCGGCTCCCGCGAGTAGTCCAGGTACAGCATCGACGCCACGGCATCGACCCGCAGCCCGTCGATGTGGAACTCCTCGCACCAGTACACCGCGTTGGCCACCAGGAAGTTCCGCACCTCCCGCCGCCCGTAGTCGAACTCCAGCGTCCCCCAGTCGGGATGCGCCGCCCGCGCCGGATCCCCGTGCTCGTACAGCGGACACCCGTCGAACTCGGCCAACGCCCAGTCGTCCCGCGGGAAATGGGCGGGCACCCAGTCCATCAGGACCCCGACCCCGGCCCGGTGCAGCGCGTCCACCAGGTACTTGAAGTCGTCCGGTGTGCCCAGACGGGCGGTCGGGGCGTAGAAGCCCGTCACCTGGTAGCCCCAGGAACCCCCGAAGGGGTGCTCGGCGACCGGCAACAGCTCGACGTGCGTGAAGCCCAGGTCCTTGACGTACTCCGGGAGTTGCTCGGCCAGCTGACGGTACGTCAGTCCGGGGCGCCAGGACGGCAGATGCACCTCGTACACCGAGAACGGGGACGCGTGGACGGGACGCTCGGCCCTGGCGGTCATCCATTCCTCGTCGCCCCATTCGTAGTGGCTCGCGTGCACGATCGACGACGTGTTGGGCGGCGTCTCGGTCCGCCGGGCCAGCGGATCGGCCCGCAGGGTCTTCGAACCGTCGGGCCGGGTGATCTCGAACTTGTACAGCTCCCCCTCGCCGATCCCGGGAACGAACAGCTCCCACACCCCGGAGGAGCCCAGCGAACGCATCGGATATCCCGTGCCGTCCCAGAAGTTGAACGTGCCGGCGAGCCGTACGCCGCGTGCGTTCGGCGCCCACACCGTGAAGCGCGTACCGGTGACTCCCTGGTGCGTCATCGGCTCGGCGCCCAACGCCCTCCACAGCTGCTCGTGCCGCCCCTCACCGATCAGGTGAATGTCGAACTCGCCGATCGCGGGCAGGAAGCGGTACGCGTCCTCGACCTCCTGCACCGTCCCCTCGTACTCGATCAGCAGCCGGTACGACGCCGGCACCGCCCGCAGTGGCAGCAGGCCCGAGAAGAACCTGTCCCCGTCGTCGTGCAGTTCGGCCCGCAGTTCGTCCGTGACGACGGTGACCCCGAGCGCGTACGGCCGGAAGGCCCGGAACACGACGCCTCCGGGCGCGGGGTGCGCCCCGAGGACGGAGTGCGGGGCGTGGTGCGTACCGCTGAGCAGCCGGTCGCGGTCACTGCCGTCGATGGCGGGGGAGAAGGCGATGGGCTCGGTAGGCCCGGTCACGGTCGTGGTGCCCGTCGGCCGGGAGGCGCCCGGCATCGACTCGGGCGACTTCCTCGGCTTCACCACCTTCTTCGCGGCGGCCTGCTGCGCGGGAGCCTTCTTGGCCACGGCCTTCGTGGCGGTCGTCTTCGCCGCTGCCTTCTTTGCCACCGCCTTCTTCGCCGTTGTCTTCTTCCCGGCTGTCTTCTTCGACACCGTCTTCTTCCCGGCTGTCTTCTTCACGGCCGTGGCGTCGGCCTTCGCGGCAGTCTTCTTCACCGCCGCCGCCCCCTCGGCGGTCTTCTTCGCCACAGCTTTCGCCGTGCTCTTCTTGGCCACCGCTTTCTTCCCTGCCGTCTTCTTTCCGGCAACGGCCGCCTTCTTCGCGCCGGCCTTGCCTTCGGTGGTCTTCTTCGTGCTGTCGTCGGACGGGGGGCGGTCAGTCACAGGTACGGCCTCCTCGGCAGGAACGGGATGGTCAGGAAATCTCGGGAGCGTGATCGTTCACGGCGAGCCGGCACACCGCCGCCAACGGCACCGGCAGCCACTCGGGCCGGTGCCGGGCCTCGTAGACGACCTCGTACACCGCCTTGTCCGTCTCGTAGGCGCGCAGCAGTACGGGGTCGGTGCGCGGATCGACGCCGGTGATCTCCGCGTACCCGGCGCAGTACGCGGCCCGGCAGGCGGACGCCCAGCCGCCCACCAGGGGTTCGTGGGAGTGGGCCGCGTAGTCGAAGGAGCGCAGCATGCCCGCGATGTCGCGCGCGGTGGGCTGGGGCATCCGGCGCTCGGCGAGGGGCTTGGACGGCTCGCCCTCGAAGTCTATGAGCGACCACTCCCCGTCGGGCGAGCGCAGGCACTGGCCCAGATGCAGGTCGCCGTGGATGCGCTGGGCCGTCCACATGCGGCCCTCGGCCGCCAGGCCCGCCAGCGCCTCGTACGCCGTGCGCAGCCCCGGCGCGTACGGCCGCAGCGCCGGTACCGTCTGCGTGGCCGCGTCCAGCCGTTCGAGCATGCCGTCGACGAGCAGCTCCAGTTGGGGACGGCCGAGCGTGACCGTCGGCAGCGCCCGCGCCAGCGCCGTGTGCACCTCGGCCGTCGCACGCCCCAGCGCCCGCGCCTCCGCCGTGAAGTCCTCACCCTTGGCCAGCTCGCGCAGCGCCAGCTCCCAGCCGTCCGTGGCGCCCTGTACGAAGGGCTGGAGCACTCCGAGGACGTATGTGTCGTCAGGGGCGGAGGTGGTGGGGAGTCCGGCCGTCAGCCAGCCCGCCGGCGCCGGTACCCGGGGGCAGCCCTCGCGGGCCAGCATGAGCGGAAGTTCCAGGTCGGGGTTGACGCCGGGCGCGATCCGGCGCAGTAGCTTCAGGATGAACGTGTCGCCGTAGACGATCGAGGAGTTGGACTGCTCGGCGGTCATCACCCGGGGTATGAGACCGGCGCGTATCTCATGGCGGGCGTTCCGTTCGAAGCGCAGGTCGCCGACGCGCGCCCCCGTGCGCAGCGCTTCGAGGAGCACATCGGCGGGGCGGGGGTCGTACAGCGCCTCGTACACCGTCCGCCCTGCCAGCGGCCCCTCCTCCAGATGCCCGATCAGCGCGGGCGCCAGCCGTGGCGGCAGGGTCTCGCGCACGCCGATGAGGAGTTGGTAGCAGTCGGCCGGATGACTGACGGCCCCCTGTGTCGGCACCAGCGGCTGATGGGCCTGTACGAGGAGGTGGAGCAGCCCCAGCTTCGAGGACACGGGCAGCAGTTCGGTCGCCGCGACCAGCGTGAACCCGGTGACCGGCCGCCCTTTGCCCGCGAACCACCGCTGTCGCGGCAGCCACTCCCGCAACAGCGGATCGAGGGAGGCGAGCAGCCCAGGACTTGTCGCTGTGGAGTGCGGCGTGACGGCTTCCGACATGGCGTCGCGTCCTTTCGCCCCTTTTTCTGGTTCGCCTACCGGGCGCTACAGCCGCTCCGGCTCACGGGCGGTCGGGGTGTTACTGATGCGTGCCCCCGGCGGGACGGGAGAAACCGCCCCGCGCGGGGTTCCGGACGGCTACACGGTGTCCTTGCGCAGCCTGAACCAGTAGAAGCCGTGGCCTGCGAGGGTGAGCAGGTACGGCAGTTGGCCGATGGCGGGGAAGCGGACGCCGCCGATGAGTTCGACGG
>NZ_JBSFUU010000126.1:0-19619 GCF_053591955.1 Streptomyces sp. NPDC002845
CAACGGTCCACGAAGTTCGCATAGAACCTGAAGTGAAGCAAACCGGGGCAACATTGAAAGCCGCCTTTCGGAATGAACCTACGTAAACGCCCTCTGAGAGGTCGTTTTCATCGGCTGAGCCTGTTTCATCCCAACAAGTCCCTGTGGTGGAGCGGCACTTGGGAGACTTGAGGGGCTGGCGTGATTGGCGGGGTGCGAGGGAAGTCCATATTGCCCGTCTCATTCCGTTAAGAGTGTTTCGCCCAAAGGGGAGTTGATATCAGCGATTGCTCCCTCTGGCCTCTACAGAAACGCGACACGCGAGAGGCGCGAGTATCCGCGAGTGGCGCGTGAAGTCGCACAAATCAGCTGAAAACGAAGCGGAATTTGGCGCCATGCGCCGCACAGGGTGCCCCGTCGAGCCCGGCGGTCCTGGGCGCGCTTGGCGGACCAGGACAACCTGAAGGCCCACCGGAGTCCCCTCTGCCGCGTGGCACGATCGGCACGCACTCCCGGCGCCTCGATCACGCACGCCCCCCACCCGGCCAGAACCAGCACAACACCACCGGACAAAGACCTTGACCGGTCCCGCTCCTTCAGGGATGACCAGCACGAGCGCGTCCAAGCCGAGCGCGCCCGGCTCGACGCCGAACTCGTCAAGCCCCGCAACCTGCACCGCCCCCGACGCCCGCGCAGCTACCCACGCGTCGTCAAGAAGCCCCGCCGCAGCAGCTTCCCCGTCAAACGACCCCACCACTACGGGAGTTCCTACCGCCCCACGACCGTCAGGCTCCACCCGATGCCACAACCATGATCAACTTAAGGTAAGTGGCATTGGGACCGGAGCGGGTCACCCTAATCCCCCTAATCCTCGAAATTCAAATTCCACAAGCGCCGCATTCGCAGGCAGGGCACAACGCCTCAACGCGCATAGATCGCGCGAACAGTACGTCCAGGCGGAGTCAACCCCGTGTGACCTGTCGATCTGCTATCAATAAATATGCCTTGAGTCGTATAAAAATTTCCTGATCGCCACACCTTGCCAACGGGCAGCCACGCGAGAATGCTCATGACCGCTTAACTTGAAAGTTCTACAACCATCGATTTTCGGACACGGAGAATCGCAATTCCCATGCTGAGAACGGGCAAGCAATTACGCTTGAGAAGGCTTTCGCTCGCGGGTGACGACCGACATCTGTTCGTCCCACTCGACCACAGCGTCTCGGACGGTCCGATCGTCCCCGCCGACAAGTGGGACGACCTGCTGCGCGCTCTGGTGGCCGGCGGCGCCGACGGGATCATCGTCCACAAGGGACGCGCCCGCTCCTTCGCGCCGGACATCCTAAGGAGCTGCGCGCTGGTGGTGCACCTGAGCGCCAGCACCGCCTGCTCCGCCGATGTGCACGCCAAGGTGCTGGTCGCCGATGTCGAGGAGGCGCTGGCTCTCGGCGCGGACGCGGTCAGCGTCCATGTGAACATCGGATCCGACACCGAGGCCCAGCAGTTGGCCGACCTCGGAGCGGTGGCCCGTTCCTGCGACGCGTGGGGCATGCCCCTCATCGCGATGGTGTATCCGCGCGGCCCCCGGATCGAGGACCCGCGCGACCCCGCCCTTCTCGCACACCTGGCGAACGTCGCCGCCGACCTGGGCGCGGACATGGTGAAGACATCGGTCGCCCTGCCGATCGACCGGATGGCGGAGGTGGTGGCGGGCAGCCCCATACCCGTCCTCGCCGCCGGTGGCCCACCGGACGGCTCCGACCTCGTCGAGTACGGCGCCGCCGTGATGGCCAGCGGCTGCCGAGGGCTGGCCGTCGGCAGGCGGATCTTCTCCTCCCCCACGCCCGCCGCCCTGGTGGCACGCCTCTCGGCGGTCGTCCACGGCGACAGCGACGGCAACAACGGCGTCGGCATCGCCGACGGCATGCGTATGGCCAATTACTCGACGATCGTGGCAGGAGTGGCATGAGGTTCGCATGGATCGACCTGCGTGAGGTTCCCCGTCCGCAGCTCCAGGCGGTGGTGGACGCGGCAATCCACGCGCGGATGGCCGGAGTCGTGGCCTCCGACGCCGAACTGCTCGGCACCCTGCCCCCGACCGTCACCCGGGTCCTGGTCGCCGGAGGCAAGAGACCGGTTCCGGCGCCGACTCCGGATACGGCACTGGCCACCGCCAAGAAGTCCGGCGACAAGGAGGGCAAGGCCCCGGAGAAGGACGCCAAGTCCCCCTCCGGGATCGGCGCTTCCCCCTCCGGCACCGGAGTCGACGTACTCCTGCGGAAGTTCTCCACCCAGGAAGAGCTGGACGCCCTCGCCGCCGGCCACCGCGCGGGCGCCACCGCTGGTGGCACTCCCGTCTCCGGGTTCATCGACGTACGGGACGACCGCACTCTCCGACTGTCGTACGCGGGCGCCATGGTGCTGCCCTACACGGTCATCCACTTCGCCGACCCGACCAAGATCCCGCTGGAGATCGTGCTCGCCGCGGCCGAGTCCGCCGAGGGCAAGCTCGTGACGGTCGTCGACGGCCTGGAGGAGGCGTCCATCGTCTTCGACGTGCTGGAGCGCGGCTCGGACGGCATCCTGTTCACACCGCGCAGCGCCGGCGAAGTCTTCGCGCTGGCCCGCCTGCTGGAGGCGACGACGCCCCAGCTCGAGCTGTCCACCCTCACCGTGGAGAGCATCCGGCACGTCGGACTGGGCGACCGGGTCTGCGTGGACACCTGCTCGCACTTCGAGGAGGACGAGGGCATCCTCGTCGGCTCCTACTCCTCCGGGTTCGTGCTGTGCTGCAGCGAGACCCACCCCCTGCCCTACATGCCGACCAGGCCGTTCAGGGTCAACGCGGGCGCCCTGCATTCGTACACTCTCGGCCCCGACAACCGCACCAACTACCTCAGCGAGGTCGGCTCGGGCAGCGCGCTGCTCGCGGTCGGCGCCGACGGGCGCACCCGGCGGGTCGTGGTCGGCCGGGCGAAGCTCGAGTCCAGGCCGCTCCTGGAGATCCGCACCCACGCCGAGGACGGCCGGCTGGTCAGCCTGACCGTGCAGGACGACTGGCACGTACGGGTGCTCGGCCCCGGCGGGAAGGTCCTCAACGTCACCGAGCTGCGGACGGGCGACGAGTTGCTCGGCTATCTGGCCGCCGACAAGCGCCATGTGGGGCTGCCCATCGGCGAGTTCTGCAAGGAGGTCTGAGGTCCGATGGGCGAACTCGACTCAGACCTCGCCGATCTGGTGCGGCGGCTGTTCGACGCGCACGACGACCGCCTGCCCTATCTGACGCACCAACAGGAGACGCTCACCCGCAGCGATTTACAGGAGCGCGTGGCCAAGCAGGCCGCCGTCTTCGCCGGGTACGGCATCGGGCCGGGCTCCACCGTGGGACTACGGACCCCGCCCAGCTTCACACAGCTTGAAGTACTGCTCGCTTTGTGGCAGCTCGGCGCCCAGGTGCTGCTCTTCGACTTCCGGCTCAAGCCGCCGGAGGTGGACGCGCTCTGCGGTTCCTGCCGACCGCAGTTCATGGTCAGCGCCGGCTCCAACGTCCGGGCCACGTTCGGTTTCCGGTCCGAGTACGAGGTCGTCACCGAGCGGCGAAGATCCGGCCTGTCCGCCACCACCGGGCACCGCCTCGTCCAGTTCAGCTCCGGCTCCACCGGACGGCCGAAAGTCATCGGCAGGACCGCCCGGTCGCTCGCCACCGAGGTCGACAGGTTCGCCAGGGTCCCCGGCATGCCGGCCGAGGGCGACCGGCTGCTGCTGCTCAGCTCGACGGCGCACAGTTTCGGCCTGATCGGCGGCCTGCTGCACTCCCTGGCCGCCGGAGTCTCCGTCGTCTTCGCGCCCCGCGTCTCCGCCCGCGACATCCTGCGGACCGCACAGGAACACCGGGTCACCGCCGTGTTCGGCGTACCGACCCACTACGAACTCCTCACCGCCGCCACCGATCCCCCGGCCCTCCCCGACCTGCGGATCGCGGTCTCGGGCGGCGAGATCATGCCCCCGCAGGTCGCCGCCGCCTTCGCGCAGCGGTACGGCGTCGGGGTCGGCGAGGCCTACGGGACCACGGAGACCGGCATCGTCGCCATCGACGTCGGCGGCACCCTGCGCCCCTCGGTCGGCCGGGCGGCGCCCGGTGTCGTCGTCCGCGTCGACCGGGGCGAACTGGACGTCGCCCTCGACGAGTCGCCGTACCTCTTCGACTCGGGCGGCACCCAGTACACCGACGGCTGGCTGCACACCCGGGACCGGGCCACGCTGGACGCCACCGGCGCGGTGCACGTGCAGGGCCGCGCGGACTCCCTCGTCGTCATCGGCGGCCTCAAGGTGGACCTCACCGAGGTGGAGAACGTACTCCGCGAACACCCGGCCGTCGAACAGGCGGTCCTGGTCCACGAGGACGTGACCGAGGCGTACGTCGCGGTGCGCGCGGGCTCGGAACGGCCGTCCGCCGAGGAGTTGTCGCGATGGTGCCGCGAACGGCTGGCCGACTACAAAGTGCCGCGCGTCGTACGGCTGTTGGACGCGCTGCCGCGCACGTCCAACGGGAAGTTGGTACGGCAGGCCGCGACACTGCGCTCCGCTGGGTAAGGCGGGGCATCCGGCCGGCTGTTGTCCGCAGGCCGGATGTGGCTTGTCGCGCCCACGTGGCGGAGCCGCACATTTCACAGCCCCGCGCCCCTAAAGGGCGCTCGACTCCCCCCTCTCTGGAGATACTGAACATGAGCACGTCGACCCTGGAAGACGAGATCCGCGAGTTCGTCCTGACCTCGGTCATCGACGAGATGAACATCCTGACCAGCCGCGACGGCATCACGGACGACAGCCCGGTGACCGTCGGCGGGCTGGATGTCGACTCCCTGAGCCTGATCGAACTCGCCCTGCGACTCGAGTCGCGGTTCGGTGTCGAGATCCCCGACACCGACATCGAGCCCCTGGCCACGCTGACCCTGGGCGGGCTCGTCGCCGAGGTCGTCCGACGGGGTGCGAAGGCATGAGCACGAGCACGGGTGCCACCGGCACCGACCACATCACCACGGACATCACCACCGACTCCGTACGGGAGCTGCTCTCCGACCGCAAGGTCTTCCCCGGCCTGCCCGACGACCTGGGCGAGGACGCCGAACTCGTCCTGGACTCCCTCGGGTTGGTGTGGCTGCTCCACGTGGTGGAGGAGCGGTACGGCCTGATCGTCGAGCCCTCCGACGAGGACATCGCCGGGATGACCTCGCTCGGCCGGCTCACCGAATACCTGCGTTCCGCCCAGAAGGGTGGCGCCCAGGATGACGCGTGAAGTGCGCGAAGTGCGCGAAGCGCGTGCGGTGACGGTGACCGGATACGGCGTACAGACCGCGTTCGGCGTGGGCGCGGAGGCCCTGCGGCGCGGGGTGTTCGCGGGCGTGCCCGCGTTCCGGCCGACGACACGGTTCGACACGGGGCCGTACCGGACGGCGGTTGCCGCCGTCGCGCCCAGCGATCCGGCTGGGCCCGACAGTCCCGACGGGGTCGACGGGTGGGCGCTGCGGGATGCGCTCCAGCGATGCGGTGACGCTGCGCTGGGCATGGCCGGGCTCGGGGCTGGTGCGGAGGCGGCGGTGCTGTTGGGTGTTGCCGGGGATCATCGGAGCGTTACTCGGTATTGGCGGGGCGCCGGGGGTTCTGTGGAGGCATCTCCGGGCGAGCTGTCGTACATCGGGCGCGGGCCCGATGTGGCGGGTCGCGCCCACGCGGCGAAGCCGCAAATGTCACAGCCCCGCGCCCCTATGGGGGCACATCTCGCTGACGCCGTTCCTGCCCAGCTGGCCGAGTTGTTGGGTGACGGGCTGGGGCTGGTCGGGACCCGGCTTGCCTTCACCAATGCCTGTGTCGCGTCCGCCGCCGCGATCATTCACGCCTGTCGGCTGATCTCCTCGGGGCGGATCGACGTCGCCGTCTGCGCGGGTGGATATCTGGTCGAGGAGGAGACGTTCGGGAAGTTCGACTCCGGGCGGGCGCTGGCGCGGGACGGCATGGTGCGGCCGTTCTGTGCCGAGCGCAGCGGGCTGCTGCTGGGCGACGGGGTCGCCGCCGTCGTACTGGAGTCCGCCGAGCACGCCCGGCGCCGCGGAGCCCGGCCGCTCGCCTCCGTCGTCGGCTGGGGCGCCGCCACCGACGCCCACCACATCGCCCAGCCGCACCCGGAGGGCGCCGGCCTCGCCCGCGCCGTACAGCGGGCGATGCGGCTGGCCGGGGACCCGGACGGGGCGTCCCTCGACTACATCAACGCCCATGGCACCGGCACCAAGTACAACGACGGCGCCGAGACACGGGGCCTGCGCGCCGCCTTTCCGAAGTTCGCCGAGTCGATACCGGTCAGCTCGACGAAGAGCACCACCGGCCACCTCCTGGAAGCCGCGGGCGTCGTGGAGTTCGTGATCACGATGCTGGCCCTGCTGAACGGTGTACTCCCGCCGACCGCCGGATTCGGCAGCCCCGACCCGGAGTGCGACCTCGACTACGTGCCGAACGAACCGCGCCCCACCGACCCCCTCCGGGCCCTCACCGTCAACGCCGCCTTCGGGGGCGCCAACACCGCACTCGTCCTGGAGCGGCCGTGACAACGACCCACACAACCGCCTCGCGTTCCCCCCTCACTTCCCCCACCGCCCCCACCGTCCTCGCCGCCGCCACCGCGAGCCACGGCACCGGCCGGGACGACGACATCGCGCTGCCGAAGCTGCCGGGCTTCGTGGAGTCGGCGTTCAGTCCGCTGGCGTACGAGGTCGCCGCGAGGTGTCTGACCGCGCACCCCGGGGACGGCGACCGTACGGCCGTCGCGCTGGCGAGCCTGACGGGTGACACCACCACGGCCGACCTGGCCAGCTCGCGCATGGTGTCCGGGCGGGTCCACAACCCGCTGCTGTTCATGCAGGCCACCGCCAACTCCGTGCTGGGACACATGAGCCGGGAGTTCGGCATCACCGGCCAGATGTTCAGCCTCTCCACGCTCGCCGACCCGCTCACCGAACTCCTGGCCATGGCCGACGTGTTGCTCGACGACCCGGAGCTCGACCGGGTCCTCGTGCTGGGCGTGGAACTCGGCGGCGGCGAACGCGTGGCCGCCGTACACCGCGAACTGGCCGCCGACAGCGGGCGTCCGGTCCCGTCCCTCCCCGCGAAGGCGGGCCTGGCGGCGGCGCTCCTGCTCGGCCGCGCCGACCACGACACCCCCGCCACCGTCGCCGGGGCACAGGTGCCGATCAACTCCACCAGCGGGGCTGCCGACCAACTCGGCAGCATCCAGAGCCTGTTCGAACTGGCCACCGCCCACCGTACCGACACCGACACGGAGAGCCACACCCATGCTCATCAGTAGGCAGGAGCGGGCCCGGATCTGCTCCGACCCCGCGCTGGGCGCCGGAAACGTCCTGGCGCGGCTGGCGGCGTACGACCGTCCACGCGACGAGGTCGTACTCCGCGTGGACGGCAGCTGGCAGGCGCCCGACGGCAGTTGCCCCACCCAGCTCACCCTCGGGGAGCTGAGCGAGGTCGTCGAGACATACGCGGGCTGGTACACCGCCCAGGGTGTGCGTCCCCGCGACCCCGTCGCCCTCCACTCCCACTCCAGCGCCGAGTTCGCGGTGAACTTCCTGGCGCTGACCTCCCTCGGCGCGATCCCGTCGTTCGTCAACGGCAACCTGCCGCCCGACATCGCGCGGGAGTACGTACGACGGCAGGGCGCCGTGGGCGCCTTCACGGACCGCGCCCACCACGACGTACTCGCGGGCCCCGGATCGGCGCTCGGCTTCTGCGCGACCGCCGCCGACATCCGCCCCGAACACCGCGCCTCGCTCCCGGCCTCCTACCCGTACCGTCACGACCCGACAGACCCGGTGCTCATCTCGCACTCGTCCGGAACCACCGGTATGCCAAAGGGAGTTCCGCACACCCACCAGACCCTGATGTACGCGCAACTGCACCGCCTTCGCTACTCCACCGGAACCGACATGGAACGCACCCTCGTCGGACTGCCGGGCGCCCACAACGCGATGGTGGCGACGCTGCTGTACTGCCTCCTGCTGCGCACGGACATCAAGCTGCTCTCCAGCCAGCACGGCACCGACGTCCTGGACGCCATCGAGGAGTTCAGGCCCACCACCGTGCTGGCCTTCGCCGGGACCTTCGGCGAGATGGCCGCCGAGGACCTGACGACCCGCGACCTGTCCAGCGTGCAGGTGTGGTTCAACACCGGGGACGCGGCCCACGAGGCGCACATCCGGGCCCTCGTGCGGCACGGCAGCCACCAGACGATCGGCAAGGACCTGCGGCGGACCCGGGTCGAGGGCTCGGTCTTCGTCGACGGGCTCGGCTCCTCCGAGGCCGGCTACTCCGTCTTCCACAACCGGCACACCAAGGACACGTCGGCGTACTCGCGCTGCGTCGGCAGGCCGATCAGCTTCGCCGAGGCCGCCGTACTCGCCGAGGACGGAACCCCACTGCCGCCCGGCGAGATCGGCCGCCTCGGCCTCAAGTCCCCCACTCTCACGCCTGGTTACTGGAACGACTCGGTGACCTGGAACCGTATGCGGCTCGGCGGCTACTGGCTCACCGGCGACCTCGCCCACCAGGACGAGGACGGCAACTTCTACCACCTCGACCGCGCCCCGGACACCATCCGTACCAGCTCCGGCGTCGTCTTCAGCACCCGCACCGAGGAACTCCTGCTGCGCGAACTGCCCGAACTGGCGGACTGCACGGTCGTCGGGGTCGCCGACGACGGCGTACGGGCCGACTGGGACGGCGACGGGGTGGCGGATGCGTACGCGCTGCTCCAACTCGCCGACGAGGAGGGAGCCGAGGCGGCGGCCGAACAGGGTGTCACCGACGCGGAGTTGACCGACCGCGTCAACACCGCCCTCAGGGCCGCCGGTTTCCCCCCGGTCACCCGCGCCCTGCGCATGAGGCCCGACGACGTCGCCAAGGGCGCCACCGGCAAGGTCCTCAAGCGAGTGATGCGCGACCGCTTCACCGCCTCCGTCGCCTCAGCCGTCAAGGGGCAGCCATGAGCACGGGGGCGGGTGCGGGTGACGGCGTCAACCACCGTGCCCGGGCGAGCGAGGCGTACCGGCTGTGGTGGCAGCACGACGCGAACTGGTATCAGGCGGTGGCGAGCCGGTTCGGGCAGGAGGCCGCCAACGAGCTGAACGCCGAGGCGCTGCGCAAGGTCGCGACGCACGTCGGACAGCGCGTCGGCCGCCTCTGCGGCCCGCTCCCCGACACCGGCGACACCGGCAAGGACCTGGAGGAGCTCCGCCGCCGCTACGACGACTGCGGCGACCGGATGTTCCCGCCGGAGCTGCGCAACGCGTCCACGGAGGTCGAGGAGGTGACAGAGCGGGACGGTCTGATCGTCCTCACGCTCCGCCGCAGCTTCGCCGTCACCATGGTGCGGATGGCCGGTTCACTGGACGGCTACCGCTGCCCGTGCACCGACATCCACGCGGGCTGGTCCGAGGGCCTCGGCGTCACCCTGACGGAGAACCGCGCCGAGTCGTGCCTGCGCGACGGCGACAAGGCGTGCCGCCTGCTGATGCGCGTACGCGCCCCTCTCCATCACGACCCCCTTGCTCACGACGACAACAAAGACGACAGCAAAGAGGACTGAACGACATGCGGATACTTGTCGCGGGTGCCACCGGAGTGGTCGGCCATCCCCTGGTGGGCGCGCTGCGGGCGCGGGGCCACCAAGTGAGCGCGCTGGTACGGGAGGAGTCCCGGACCCGTGCTCCGGAGGCGGACACGATCGTGGTCGCCGACGCGCTCGACCGCGAAGCGCTGCTGGCCGCCGTGCCGGAGGCACGCCCCGAGGTGGTCGTCCACCAGATGTCGGCGCTGCGCGAGATGTTCGACAACCCCCCGGAGGCCTTCACCCGGACCGCGCGACTGCGCACCGAGGGCACCGCCAACCTGATCGCGGCGGCCCGCGCGGCCGGTGCCCGGCGGCTGGTCGCGCAGTCCATCTCCTTCGCCTCCGCGCCGACCGGAGACCCGGTCGTCGACGAGGACGCGCCGCTGTGGGTGGACGCCCCAGACCCCGGCTGGGCGGCCACCGTACGGGCGGTCGCCGACCTGGAGGCCCAAGTCCTGGGCGCCTCACCCGAGTTGAGCGGCGCAGTGCTGCGGTACGGCTCACTGTACGGCCCCGGCACCTCGTACGCCCGTACCGGCGCGTCCGCGCAATGGGTACTGGCGGGCAAGGTCCCGCTGCCCGAGGGCGGGACCGGGGTCACCTCGTTCCTGCATGTGGAGGACGCCGTGGGCGCGGCGGTTGCGGCCGTGGAGTCGGAGGCAACCGGCGTCTTCCACATCACTGACGACGAACCGGCCCCGGCCGCCCAGTGGTTGCCCCACTACGCCCAGGCCCTGGAGGCCCCGGAGCCGCCCACGATCCCCGCGGCGTCGGCCCCCCGGTTGCTCGGCTGGTTCATGGCCCACCAGCTCACCGCGGCGGCCGGCGCGTCGAACGCCAGGGCGGGTAAGGAACTCGGCTGGAAGCCGCTGCGGCCGAGCTGGCGCCACGGGCTGGGCGAGGAATGACCGGACCCGAACCAGGCTCTTCGGGGGCGACCGGTACGCCGGCCGCCCCCGGCCACCCCCGCGATGCCGTCGTCGTGTGCGTGGTCGGCGCCGGTCCGCGCGGGCTCTCGGTACTGG
The DNA here is from genome assembly GCF_053591955.1 of Streptomyces sp. NPDC002845. Taxonomy (NCBI): domain Bacteria; kingdom Bacillati; phylum Actinomycetota; class Actinomycetes; order Kitasatosporales; family Streptomycetaceae; genus Streptomyces; species Streptomyces sp. NPDC002845. The sequence continues at coordinate 10,675 of NZ_JBSFUU010000126.1, forward strand.
AGCGGCTCTGCGCCAACGCGGGCGAGGCCGGCCGCCCAGTCGTCATCCATCTCGTCGACCCGTACCCGCCGGGCCCGGGCGCGGTGTGGCGCACCGACCAGCCGTCCGAGCTTCTGATGAACACGGTCGCCTCCCAGGTGACCCTGTTCACCGACGACAGCGTGCCGTGCGCGGGCCCGTCGGTACCGGGCCCGAGCCTGTACGAGTGGGCCCGCACCCTGGCAACGGGATCGGGACCGGGACCCGAGGTGTACCCGGCCCCGGTCCTGGCGGAGGCCCGCCGCCTCGGCCCGGACACCTATCCGACCCGCGCCTTCCATGGCCACTACCTGGAGTGGGTCTTCGGGCGCCTGTTACGCACCGCCCCGCCCGAGGTCACGGTCCACACCCACCGGACGAGGGCGATCGCACTGGCCGACGACCCGGACGGCACCCAGTCGGTGACCCTGGCGGACGGCGAACCGCTCACCGGCCTGGGCGCGGTCGTACTGGCTCTGGGCCACGGCCAGTTGACCCCGAGCCCGGAGGAAGAAGCCCTGCGCTCCTTCGCAGCCCGCCACGCAAGTACAGACAGAGGTACGGGTACGGGTACGGGTGTGTCCTACGTGGGGCCCGCCAACCCGGCCGACGCCGACCTGAGCGGAATCCGCCCCGGCACCCCGGTCGCCCTGCGCGGACTCGGCCTGAACTTCTTCGACCAGCTCGCCCTGCTCACCGAGGGCCGCGGCGGCACGTTCAAACGGGGCCACGACGAGGACGGCCGGGGTGCCGGGCTCGTGTACATCCCGAGCGGCAACGAGCCGGTGCTGTACGCCGGTTCGCGACGCGGAGTGCCGTACCACGCACGCGGCGAGAACGAGAAGGGCGCGCTGGGCCGCCACCACCCCCGCTTCCTGACCCAGGAGGTCATCGCCGGCCTGCGGCGACACCCCGTCGGCTTCCGTGCGGACATCTGGCCCCTGATCGACCGCGAGGTGCAGACCGTCTACTACGAGGCGTGGCTCCGGGCCGCCCAAGGCCCCCGGGCGGCAGCCGAGTTCGTACGGTCCCGTCTCGCGCACGGCGACGACGAGTCGGCGCTCCTCGACCGGTACGACGTGCCGCCGGACGAGCGATGGGACTGGCGGCGCGTTGAACACCCGTACGGAGACCGGCACTTCACGGACCGCGCCGAATTCCGGCGCTGGCTGCTGGGATATCTGCGGCAGGACGTCGTCGCCGCCCGCCTCGGCAATGTGAACGGCCCGTTGAAGGCGGCGCTGGACGCGTTGCGGGACCTGCGCAACGAGGTCCGGCTGGTGGTCGACCACGGAGGGGTGTCCGGAGAGTCGTACCGGGCCGAACTGGATGGCTGGTACACGCCGTTGAACGCGTTCACGTCGATCGGCCCACCCGCCTTCCGGATCGAGCAGCTGATCGCGCTGATCGAGGCGGACGTGATTCAGGTGGTCGGCCCGGGGATGCGGGTGCGTCCGACGGACGGTGAGGGCGATCCGCGCGAAGGCGATCCCCGTGAGCCCGGTTTCCTCGTGGACGCGGAAGGGGTGTCGGAGTCGCCGGTGCTGGTGAGGGCGCTCGTCGAGGCGCGGCTGCCCGACATCGACCTGCGGCGCAACGCCGATCCGCTGCTGCGGGGGCTGCTGGCGGAGGGCGGGTGCGTCCCGTACCGGCCGGGCGGCCACGAGGCGCACGAGACGGGCGGGATGGCGGTGACCGAGGGCGCGCCCCACCTGCTGGACGTGTCGGGGCGGGCGCACCCTCGCCGGTTCGCGTTCGGGGTGCCGACGGAGGGCGTTCGCTGGGTGACGGCGGTAGGCATCAGACCGGGCGTGGGCTCGGTGACGCTGGAGGACTCGGATGCGATAGCGCGGGCGATACTGGGGCTGGAGACGGGACCGGGGCCGAAAGGGTTGACCACTGATCGGACATCTGGCGCGGGGAGAAGATGAGCATGAACGGGAGGATGGGGGCGCTCTCGTCCGTCGGTACCGACGCAGGGCTGCTCGCTCCCACATGGGCGGGCACGCCGGCAGCGGCCGAAGTGACCGACGAGGCATGGCTCCAGGCGATGCTGGACGTGGAAGTGGCCCTGACCCAGGCCCAGTTCGAGGTCGGCCTGACACCGGCCTCAGCGCTGGCGTCGATCGCCTCCCAGGCCCACGCGGACCACCTGGACCTGGTCGCCTTGGCGCACGCGGCCCGAGGCGCCGCCAATCCGGTGGTCGCCCTCGTCGCCGCCTTCACCGAGGTGGTCGCCGCGAAGGACCCGGCCGCCGCCGAGTACGTACACCGGGGTTCGACCAGCCAGGACATCCTCGACTCGGCGGCCATGCTGGTCGCCCGCCGCGTGCTCACCCTGATCGCCGCCGATCTCGAACGCACGGCCACCGCCCTGGCCGCGCTCGCGGACACCTACCGCCACACCGTCCTGGCGGCCCGCACGCTGGCCCAGCACGCGGTACCCACCACCCTCGGTCTGAAAGCGGCGACCTGGCTCCAGCTCGTCCTGGACTCCCTGACCCGGGTACGGGCGGTGGCCGATGAGCTGCCCGCCCAACTGGGCGGCGCGGCAGGCACGTTGGCCGCGTACCGCGAGTACGCGGCCGTGGACGGCGAGGGGCGAGTTTCGCCCGAGCCGGGTGGGCCGCTCGGGTCGGGCGAGGGCGGCGGAATCGAGTTGCTGGCCCCGTTCGCGAAGGCCCTCGGCCTGGCGGAGCCGACGCTGCCGTGGCACACCGTACGTACCCCGATCGCCGAACTGGGCGCGGTACTTCAGCTGGTCACGGGGGCGCTCGGCAAGTTCGCGCTGGATGTGCGGACGCTGTCCCGTACGGAGATCGGCGAGCTGTCCGAGCCGGCGGCGGCGGGACGCGGCTCCTCGTCGGCGATGCCGCAGAAACGCAACCCGGCGCTGGCCACCCTCATCATCTCGGCGTCCCACCAAGTGCCCGCGTACGCACTGGTTTTGGCCCAGTGTCTGCTGGCGGAGGACGAGCGCCCGGCCGGGGCGTGGCATGCCGAGTGGCAGCCGCTCCGGGAGGCACTGCGGCTGGCGGGCGGTGCGGCGCACACGGCGGTGGAGCTGGCGGAGGGCCTGATCGTCCACCCGGAGCGCATGCTGGCCAACCTCGACCTGACGGGCGCGGCGATCGTCACCGAACGGCTGGCGGTCGTACTCGCCCCGGTGCTCGGCAAGGCGCACGCGAAGAAGCTGCTGTCGACAGCCTCGGCCGAGTCGGCGGCAACGGGCCGCTCCCTCACCGAAATCCTCCTGGCGCACCCGGAGTTGGCGACCGCACTCACCCCCGCCCACCTCTCGGACCTGCTCGACCCGACCCGCTACACGGGCGCGGCGGACGCACTGGTCGACCGGGCGCTGCGCGGATTCGGCGACCGCGCGAAGAACAGCACGACAGAGCACGACAGGAAGGGAAGCAATGGAGGGAAGGAAGGATGACTAGGGCAACGCCCCGCTCAGTCCTGGTGACCGGGGGAAACAGGGGGATCGGGCTGGCCGTGGCACGCCGCTTCGCGGCGGCCGGGGACCTGGTCACGGTGACCTACCGTGGTGAGAAACCACCCGGCGACGAGAAGTTTCTTTCCGTGCAATGCGATGTGACGGACAGTCAGCAGGTGGACCAGGCCTTCAAGGAGGCCGAGTCGGCCCACGGTCCGGTCACCGTCCTGGTCGCCAACGCGGGCGCCACCCAGGACCGGCTGCTGGTACGGATGAGCGAGGCGGACTTCACCTCCGTCATCGACACCAACCTCACCGGGGCCTTCCGCGTCGCCCAGCGCGCGGTGCGCGGAATGATCCGGGAACGCCATGGACGTATCGTGCTGATCTCCTCCACGGCGGCCCTCCACGGCGCCCCCGGACAGACCAACTATGCGGCGGCGAAAGCGGGGTTGGTCGGCTTCGCACGGTCACTGACCCAGGAGCTCGGCCCCCGGGACATCACCTGCAACGTGGTGGCGCCCGGCCTGACCGAGACGGACATGACCCGTGCGCTCACCGAGGAGCAGCGCCAGGAGCTGCTGCGGCAGACCCCGGCCGGACGGCCGGCCCACCCCGACGAGGTCGCCGACGCGGTGGCGTTCCTGGCCGGTGCCGGATATGTACGCGGCGCCGTGATCCCGGTCGACGGAGGCGCCGGACTGGGGCACTGAGGGCCACTCACGGAACGAAATAGACGGAATAAAAGACGACATAAAGCAAGAAAATTCACCCTACCGGAAGTGAAGACTGTGAACCCGATCACCACCTTGCGCCCCTCCGCCACCACCGTGGAGCAGTACCGCAAGGAGGACCACTGGCGCCCCGGCACCATCCTGGACGACCTGGCGCGGTGGCGTGCCGAGACCCCCGACGCCCCCGCCCTTCTCGTGTCGGAGGTCGGCCGGGGCACCCTGGAGCTGAGCTACGCGCAGTACGCCGAGTACGTGGACCGCTTCGCCGGCGCGCTGCACGCGCTGGGGGTGCGCAGCGGTCAGGTCGTCGCGATGCAGTTGCCGAACGTCTGGCAGGTCGGACCGCTGGTGCTGGCCTGCGCCCGGCTCGGGGCCGTCGCGGCGCCGATCATGTGCGCGTTCCGCCCCCGTGAGCTGGAGCGGATGCTCCGCCGGCTGGATGCCGTCGTCTGCGTGACCGTCGATCGGTGGGACAACTTCGAACACGCGGCGGCGCTGGCCGAGATGGCACCCAGGCTGCCCACACTGCGCCACCGTGTGGTGCTCGGCGAGCGGACCGCGGACGGGGACGAACGGACCACGGACGGCGAACTCGACTTCCGCGAGTACTTCGAGCAGACGGAGCACGGCACCCTGCCGGATCCGTCCGTCGTGGACCCGGACCGGGTCTCCCTGGTGCTGTTCACCTCCGGTACCTCCGGCGAGCCGAAGGCCGTCCTGCACACCCTCAACACCTCGTACGCCTGGTACGCCCCCGTGGCAGCCGCCGACGGCATCGGCCCGGACAGCCGCGTCTACTCACCGAACGCGGCGACGCACATCGTCGGCCTCAACATGGGCATCTTCATGCCGCTGCACCGCGGGGCCTGCGCGGTCGTGACGGACCGCTGGGAGCCGGAGGCCGTCATCCCCTTCCTGGCCCAGGCCCAGGTCAGCTGGATGGTCATCGTCCCGGTCTTCCTCTCCGTCCTGATCGACGCGATGGAACGCACGTCGCAGCGACTGCCCACGGTGCGGATCATCCGCGCGGGAGGCACCATCGTCCCGCAGCCACTGTTCAGGCGGGTGACCGAGACCTTCGGAATCCCGCTGGACGTGGGCTGGGGTATGACGGAGGGCGCCAACGTCTTCACCCGCGCCGGAGAGCACCCGGAGCTGGCCGGCCGCACCGTCGGGCGCTGTGCCCCGGGCCACGAGATCGACCTGCGGGCCGACCACCCGATCAGCGACGAGCAACCCGGGCGTCTCTACGTCCGCAGCCCTTCGCTGTGCCTGGCCACCTGGGGCCGGGACGACGGCCGGCTGACCGTGCTCACCGAGCACGACGACGGCTGGTACGACACCGGTGACCTGGCGGCGCCGGACGGCCAGGGCGGCATCCGGCTGCACGGCCGCGCCGAGGACCGGATCGGCGTCATCATGATCCCGGTCAGCGACGTCGAGTCGGCGCTGCTGGACCACCCCGACGTACGGGACGTCGCCCTGGTCGGCTACCCGGACGGCCACGGCGGCGAACTCGCCTGCGCGGTCGTCGTACCGGGGGAGGGGACGCCCACCCTCGACGGCCTGCGCGACTGGCTCGACGGGCTCGGCATGAGCGAATGGTGCCAGCCGTCCCGCCTGGAACTCCTACCCCAACTGCCGCGCAACGAGACCGGCAAGGTACGCAAGAACCTGCTCCGGGAACGGCTTCGGCCGCGCTCAGCTGACTGAGGAGGATGATCGGGTCGCCCGGGAGACTCACTCGTCCCCGGGCGGCCCGACCACCAGGCTCCTACGACCTACGACTTATGACCTACGACGCCAGGCGGGCCGTGGTGACGAAGAAGGTCGCCGTCGCGGTGAAGGCGTTCCGGCGGGAAAGATCGCCCAGGTCGTCCTTCCACCGCGCCGCCGCCTCCTCGCTGACGACGCCCTGGGTGAGAGCCGCCGTCAGGGTCGGCTCCAGCACCACGCCGAACGCGGACGCGTGGTCGTTCAGGCTCGCCATGACGGGAACGACGGAGATGTCGGTGAATCCGGCGTCGGCGAGGTGGTAGGCGTTGTGGGTGCCGGCGTGGGGATTCGGGACGGCCGAGCAGAACGCGTCCTTGACCGCGTCGGTCGTCTCCGGGATCCGCGAACTCACCACCATCGACGCGAGATCGGGGTCCGCGAGAACGATCGTCCCGCCCGGCCTCAGCACCCTGCGGGCCTCGGACAGCGCCTCGGCGGGATCGGGGAAGTGAAGGAAGGTCCGCTCGGACCGGTACCACGACAGTTCAGCGTCCTCGAACGGCAACTCGAAGGCGCTGCCCCTGACAACGTGACAGTGCGGGAACCGGGCCAGGGCCGCGTCGACCATGGCCTGACTGCTGTCGACCCCCACGGCGTCCTTCCCGAGCCGTACGAGATCCGCGACGGCGCGTCCGGCGCCGCACCCGATGTCCGCTCCCCTGCTCTCGGCGGCCTCCACGGCGCGATAGGTGGCCTCCCGCACCGCGCGGCCACTCTCGCTCTCCTCCATCTTCCGCAGATAGGCGATGAAGTCCTCGGGGACGGCGGAGGAATCGACGTCATGGAAGCGTGCGGCAAGGCTTTCGGCGGTGCGTGGTCCGGTGGTGTCCACGTGCTGCTATCTCCCGTCAGGAGGGTGCCTGATGCTTCAGTGCTATGAGGTTTCGCAAGATTTACCGATAGCCCCCAACTTAGCTTATTTGTATGGGAGTTGACAGTGATTCGGGAGGGACGGACGCGTTCGGGAACACGCGAACGGAACGGACACCTCCTGATCCCATACGCCCCCTGATCACATCGGACCAACTCGGCTGGCATCGGCGCATGCGCTTATGGCGTAGTCATGACAAGGTCGCGACCCTGGACTCACTCCGTCGCGACCCACGAGCCGACGAGTACCCGATGCCGATCGTCCCGTACGGCTGGTACGCCGTACTCCGCAGCGCGGAGCTGCGCCCTGGCAAGGTCGTCAGCCTCCACTACTTCGGCCGGGCGCTCATCGCCTTCCGGGGACGCGACGGGCAGGCGGCGGTCCGGGACGCGCACTGCCCCCACTACGGCGCTCACCTGGGCGCCGGCGGGAAGGTCGTGGACGGCACGGTGGAGTGCCCGTTCCACGGCTGGCGGTTCGGCACGGACGGGCGCTGCGTGGAGGCCCCGTTCGCCGCCCGCGCCCCTAAGGTGTCCGTCGGCGGCTTCCCGGTCCGCGAACACAGCGGGCTCGTCCTCGTGTACGTCGGCCCGGGCGAGCAGTCGTGGGAGGTACCGGAGATCCCCGAGACGGAGTCCCGGGACTTCACCACACCCATCGACGACGTCCGCCGGGCGCGCATCCACATCCAGGAGATGCGCGAGAACATCGTCGACGAGTCCCACTTCCACTACATCCACGGCCAGCCCGAACCCACCGTCCGGGAATGGCACCAGGACGGCCCGTACGCCGAGGCCCGCGGCAGAATCGCCCGACGCGTCCTGGCCTGGGAATCGACAACACCTTCGACGCGTTCATGTACGGCCCGGGCATCATGGTGGTCCGCGCCCACGGCCCGCTCCTGTCGGTGACGGCGATCGCCCTCACGACCCCGGTCGACGACCACACGAGCGAACTCCGAACCCTCTTCTACCTACGCACCCCGCCCCGGCTCCGCTTCCTGACCCCCCTCTTCAAACTCGTCTTCCGCAGGGAGGCCCTGAGCGAGGTACGGGAGGAGGTCGAGATCTGGGACCACAAGATCCACCAGTCCCGCCCGGTACTGCTCCCGCACGAGAAGGGGATCAGGGCGTTGCGGCGGTGGTATGCGCAGTTCTATCCGTCGGAGGTGATGGTGCCGGGGCGCGGCGGCCGGGCCTGCCGGACGGCGCCGGGGACGCGGGCGGGGAGGGGGTCGGACCTGCCAGGCGGAGAGGGAGCGACGAGCCGGTCCGGACCGGAGCCCAGGAAGGCGGGACTTGATCGCCCCCCTGTGAGCGGGGTGGCGGCAGTCCACGTGGCGGAGTGGCGCAGCGTTGCCCCTGCGGCCGGCCCCCTGGCACACGAATCAGGCTCGCTCGCCCTCTCACACTGCCCTTCGTCGTACGGCACGGAACACGTTCGTTGTGATGGGTGGTTCGTGTGCGCTGCCCGGATCGCGGATGGCGTCGGTGCACGTGATGTCGAAGCCGTGCTGGTCGCAGAGCTTGTGCCACACCGGGATGTCGAGAACCCAACGCAGCATGGTGGCCGGCGTACCGTCCGGCCGTCGGGTGGAGATCGTGGCGGGCCGTGGCTCCATCTCGGGGGCGCTGCCGTTGCGGTAGTGCGCGAGGGTGGAGAAGACGAGCAGTCCACCGGACCGCAGCCCTTCGGCGATCACCGGCAGCAGCCCGCCGGGGGCGGTGAAGTCGAGTGCGCCGAAGACGCAGTACGCGACGTCGAACGACTCGGGATGCGTGGCCATGTACGTGGCTGCGTCATCGTGCACCAGGTCCAGGCGGGAGATGTCCCCGAAGCGTTCACGACCGCGAGCGTGCTGGACGGGGTCGCGGTCGACGGCCACCACGCGGGCGGGCCGGTGGGCGCGGGCGAGGTAGGCGGCCTGTCGTCCTGATCCGGCGCCGATTTCCACCACGGTCCGGTCCGTGATGTCACCGAGGAGTTCGGGGCCGGGCTCAGCGCGCTGATACCACTGAGGTTGAACTCGCAGTGGCGGGCCGGTAGATCATCCGGCGCCCATGAGTAATCCGGTCTCGGTGAGGCAGCCGTCGATCAGCTCTGCCCG